>JAVBYP010000220.1 GCA_030823965.1 Sideroxydans sp. | reverse complement strand
ATGACAACGCCCTAGTCCACGCAATCGATCGCCACTACGGGCATAACGAACGCTTAGGAGCAGTGGATACCGAAACCTTCATTGCCCATACACAATCGAAATTACCGCACTATCGCCAATGGTTCGAGGATGCCGCCGACCTGACTGGGTTGGACTGGAGACTGCTTGCCGCACTCGCCTATCGCGAATCGCGCTGGGATCCGTATGCCACCTCTTTCACTAACGTCCGCGGCATGATGATGCTCACCGAAGCAACCGCTGATCGCATGGGTGTGGAGAACCGCCTTGATGCAAAGGCCAGCATCATGGCGGGTGCACGCTATCTGCAACTGCTCAAAGAGCAATTACCTCTTCGCATCTCAGAACAGAATCGCCTGTGGATGGCGCTGGCCGCATACAACCAAGGCATGGGGCATCTGGAGGATGCGCGCATCATCGCAGCTCGCTCTGGCTTGAATCCTGATGTATGGGCAGATGTGAAACGCGTGATGCCTTTGCTGTCGCGGGAAGAACATTACGCAAATACGAAATATGGAAAAGCGCGCGGCGGGGAAGCCGTCATCCACGTGGAGACGGTGCGTCTTTACCACGACATGCTGAAACGGCTAGATAACCAACATGCCTTGGGCTACACCCCGCAAGCACTCCAGCGCGGCTTCATGGGTTTGTTCAAAAGCAAACTCGGACTCCAACCGCCAAAGAAGTGAATCACTTCTCACCGTAAGTCTGCCGCGCCCATTCCACTGTGGCACGTGCGGCTTCATCTTCCCGTATCGGCTTCATATTAAAACGCGCGCGGAAACGGCTATCGTCCACGATGAAGGGTTCGTCCCACTGATAGGCCATCTCTTTGATCTCGCGCACCATCGGTACGAACAGTCCGAGTAGGTTCATCATGAAGCGCGGCATCACATTGAGCGGGATGGTATGGCCCACGGCCGGTTCGAAACGACGCACCATCTCACGCGTGGTCACCGCTGGCTGGCAGGGCAACATCCACAGTGCCTGGTCACCGAGTTGTTCGTCCGTCGCACAGCCTAGCGTAGCAAGTCCGTGAGCCACATCGGGGATGTAGTGATAGGTGTGTGGCGTATCAGCATTACCCAAAGACATACCCGCTTTGCGCGCCAAAACAGGCTTCCAGAAATATTCACCGAACATGGTGAGTCCCCCGCGTGGACCGTAGAAATCCGCCGCTCGACCGCACACCGCACGCACTTCACCGCTACGTTGCGCATCGAACAACCGCTCGGCGACCCTCGCACGTATCGCCCCTTTCTTGCTGCAGGGATTCACGGGGGTGTCTTCGTTCATCGGCTTGCCATCTGTACGACCAAGCATGTAAAGGTTGTCCAACACGACGAGGCGCGCACCGACCTTGCTCGCCGCCGCGATGAGGTTGTCCATAAGACGCGGCAAAGTGGCCGCCCATAGTTTGGTGTCATACGCCGGATTCATACAGTGATAGATCACGCTCGCACCGACGCATGCCTCATGGCAAAAAGATTCCTTGCTTGCATCCCCCAGCATCGTTTCTGCACCCTTAGGCACATCGCTTTGGCTACGTTTCACCACGCGTACGCGCTTGCCTGCATCGAGCAGTCTCTGCGCCAAGGGATGACCGACCTGACCAGAACCGAACACCACATGCAATTCTTTTTCCATTATTCACCCCATCAATACATTCGATCTCGTTGCCGCATTCAAAATGAATGCGAACTAAACCACTTGGTCACGCACCCATTCCAATCGGAATGTATGTAGGAACTCTTCCTACATACGTAATCAGCCCAGCAGTGTAATCTTCGCCCCGGTCTCAGGGGAATATCCATGAAAATTATAAGGTTGTCGTTGCTGACCAGCCTGTGTCTAGCATCCGTATTCGCGCACGCCTCGAACGAAGTGAGCGAGCTCGATTATTACCAAGATCTACCGGTGGTATTGAGCGCATCTCGTCTATCCCAACCTCTTTCTGAAGCGCCGAACGCCATGACGGTGATCGATCGCAAAATGATCATCGCCTCTGGATTCAGAACGATCCCAGATCTTTTCAAGCTCGTACCCGGCATGTATGTCAGCTACTACAAGGGTAGCCAAGCATTCGTCTCCTACCACGGCGCGACAGATCAATATGCCCGCCGGATGCAGGTGATGATCGACGGTCGCAGTGTGTATATGCCGCCCGTCAGCACAGTGGATTGGGCTGACCTTCCCATCACAGTGGATGACATCGAACGTATCGAAGTGATACGCGGCCCAGCCGCCGCATCCCATGGAGCCAACTCGACCCAAGGGGTGATCAGCATCGTAACAAGGGATGCGGGAGACTTGGATGGAGGGAGTGTGTCGTTCACCCGAGGCAACAAGGGGGTCAACGATATTTCCACACGTTTTGGCAAGCGCGGCGAAAAATACGATTACCGCATGACCTTGGCTTACAGCGCAGACCATGGCTATGACAATCTCACCGCAGCCCCTCCGGGAAAAGCGATCACCCAGTCTCAAGTGCCCACATTGCTGAACAATAGCTTTGACAACAATCAGGCGAGACTATTGAACTACCGCGCTGACTACCATCCCAATAGTGCAGACAACTTTGACATCCAGTTCGGATTCAATCACGACGTGCAAACGGTTGGCTGGACAGACAAGAACATCGGTACGAATTTCAACACGACACATGACTTACTCTCTGACGCAGGGTTTTTTCAGCTGGGATGGACACGACAGATGGAGAATGATTCAGAACTCGATCTTCGCTACTACCATATACGTCACAACAAACGCGAGAGCCTCCCCTACTATCTGGGGGGTACGTTCCACATCGGCCCCATCACACAGTCACTGACGACTGGACGTGACGAGATCGAAGTGCAGCATACGGTTCACACAGCCTCTAATAATCGCCTTGTGTATGGCGCGGCTTGGCGCAAAGACAGTATCGATGGAAGTGCGACTTACGACAATCTTTTCCCTGCTCACTCATTTTCAACTGCACGTGACGAGTATCGGATATTCGCGCATGACGAATGGCGCATCACGCAGTCGCTGTTGCTAAACACTGGTGGTATGTATGAAAAAGACAGCATGGGGAATGCAAACACGTCCCCTCGCATCGCGCTGAATCTGCACATCACACCACGCCGCACGGTTCGAATCGGCTCTTCTGTTGCTTATCGAACCCCAGCTTTAGTCGAGGCACAACTCCCAACTTTGCAACCAGGTGATCTGTTCATACCCAGCTCGACGGTCAATTCTCCGGGATTGATCCCTGAAAGATTGCTCGCGCGAGAAGTTGGCTATCTAGAGAATTTTGATGTATCGACCACACTTGATCTGCGCGTCTTCAGTGAGCAACTTAGTGACGGGATCTACAAGAGCGCGACCAGTAAATTTGTGAATGGTATGCGTGCAAAAAGAGAGGGCATGGAGATCACGTTGAAACATTCTGTGAATGACGTGAGCGATCTCACATTGAATTTCGCACATCAAGCTGGTAGCAGCAACGCCCCCGCACTCTTCGCGGCAGGCAATACCTCTCTAAAGCCTGCCAGCCCATCGATCACCGATGTCTACAGTGGCAGCATTCCACGCAATAGCGCTAGCGCACTTTATGCACGACACACAGGCGATGGCTTCTCCTATAGTGCCTCCTATTACTTTCAAGATGCTCTCCAACCTTTCGATCGTGGCTCTGTCGACTATCAACCCGTGCAAAGAAGAATGGATGTGCGCATTGCACAAACGTTTCGAGAGTTCGGCGGCTCCAACGGTGAGGTGGCAGTCGTGATACAGAATCTCTTCGACCAAGGCTATACCGAGTATGTCGCCAACAATGTGTTCGACCGACGTGGCTATCTCACGCTGAGGTTAGATTGGTGATCGAAGCTTGAAAGTGATGACGATACTCAGAACCCTGTGTCTCGCACTCTTTGGTTTGTTGTGCCTCTGCACAACGGCCAAAGCAGTAGAGGAGCCGAAGGTCACCTTGGTACTCAGCGACGATACGCCGCTGTACCAGAATTTTGCAGCAAGTCTCAAGCAGGATCTAAGTGAGCGGTTGCAGATGGATGTACTGCATCGCGTAGAAGACTTCTCTTCGACAGCAGCAGCACCGGATCTGATCGTGACCGTCGGACTGAAAGCCGCCAACTGGGTCGCACCTCGGACGCAGACTCCTATGTTGGCCACCCTCATACCGCAGAGCCAATATGCCGAGCTGTCACGCCATCGTCCTAGAGGCTCTGCCACTTCTGCCCTATTCCTCAACCAACCTATCGAACGACAGATCGACCTGCTACAAGCAGCTCTCCCCGAAAGTAGGAAAGTAGGACTACTCCACTCGCCCGAAATCAAGCTAGATATCGATGAATTACGTTCTGTCTTGGCTCGACACGGCATGACCTTGATCTCAAGAAGCTCCCCCTCACCCGATACTCTCCATAAGGATCTAGAGTTCGTATTGGATAGGAGCGATGTATTGCTGGTCATCCCTGACAACGGCATCTATAACAGCAACACCATTCGCAACATCTTGCTACAAAGTTATAGGCACGATGTTCCTCTAGTGGGTTATTCACAAGCACTCGTGAAGTCGGGTGCTTTATGTGCCGCGTATTCTTCCCCTGAGCAGATCGCGGCTCAAACAAGTGTGATGGTGTCGCAATTCTTCAAGAATGAGACGCTCCCCATTACGCAGCACCCTCAGTTCTTCAGTATCGCGGTCAACTCGGATGTGGCTAAGTCGATGGGGATCTCTATCCCCTCTGCTGAATCGCTCAAGAACAAAATCGCCAAGCTGCAAGGAGGTCGCCGATGACTCCGCAAAAATTCGGCATTCGTAGATATTTCTCGCTACTGACCTTACTCCCGTTACTCGTGATGGCGGTCAGCCTAGAGACCTACTTCCTAGTAGATCGCTTCAGAGACTTGGATCAGGACCTATTGTTGCGCGGCCAATTGCTGTCTCGTCAACTAGCAGCAAGTAGCGAGTTCGGCGTGTTCACCAATAATCGAGACAATCTGAATGATCTTGCGGCCAGCACGCTACGCGAGTCCGATGTAAAAGCTGTGTTCATCCTCAAAGAGGAAAGCATCCTCATCGCAGCCGGCGAGGTGAAGTCATCCAAGCTCAAAGAGCTGGCGCGGGTGAATCCGAGCAATCGGATCATAGATGACAGACGCTCTATCTTGATATACGAACCCATCTATTCCACTCAGATCTTGCTCGATGAGATGGCACTTGAATCCGTGCCCGTACAGGCCGGCGCGGTACTCATCGAGATGAGCTGGAAAAGGACGGGTGCGCTCAAGGCTAGATTGTTGGCCACCTCCATCTTAGGCACGTTGCTTATCTTCATCATCACAGCCTATGTGACACATAAAGCGAGCCGCCGCATCATCGAACCCATCCAAAAACTAAGCGAAGCAGTCGATGCGATCGCCGCAGGCGACCTGACCACGCAAGTAGGTGAAAAGAACTGCATCAATGAACTCTGCACACTGACAGATGGGGTCAATGTGATGGCGACAGAGTTACTTAAAGATCGCCTTGACCTGCAAAGTAAGATCGATGACGCAACAGAACAGCTACGACAGCTAGCCTTCTACGACACGCTTACCCATTTGCCTAATCGACGTCTGTTACAAGATAGGCTTTCCAATGCGTTTGCGGCCTCCAAACGGAGCGAACGCTACGGTGCGCTGATGTTCTTGGACTTGGATAACTTCAAACCACTCAACGACCAGCATGGGCACGCCGTTGGTGACCTCTTGCTGATCGAAGCCGCCAGACGCATCACCGACTGTTTGCGCGAGATCGATACGGTGGCGCGTTTCGGTGGGGACGAGTTCGTCGTCATGCTGAGTGAGTTGGATCTCGATGAAAGTAGATCGATATTGATTGCTAGGCTCATTGCAGAAAAGATCCTGGCTGCATTGTCCGCCCCCTACCATCTGACCTATCAACAAGAAGGAATGCCTGCAGCCACCATCACCCATTCCTGCACTGCAAGCATCGGCGTGAACCTCTTCCAAAGCTACTCGACTTCACCTGAAGATGCACTCGCCGGTGCGGACGGCGCCATGTACATCGCAAAACAACAAGGCAGGAATTCAATCCACTTCAACACAAGAAAGTGAACGACAAGACCAAATGGTGTGAACATGAGGGAGGATCGTGAATGAATCGGGACTTGAGACGGACTTGGGTAAAGCGACGAAACGCAGAAAACGAGGAGCGAACTGCTCCTCGCCGAGACTAGATAGCGTTGACGGAGGTCAGACCACCCATGTAAGGACGCAGGACTTCGGGCACTTTGACGCTGCCATCGGCTTGCTGGTAGTTCTCTAACACAGCAACGAGCGTGCGACCGACTGCAAGTCCTGAACCGTTCAGCGTGTGCAACAGCTCTGGCTTGCCTGCCGCATTGCGGAAGCGGGCTTGCATACGGCGCGCTTGGAACGCTTCGAAGTTAGAGCAGGACGAGATCTCACGGTAGGTGTTCTGCGCAGGCAACCACACTTCGATGTCGTAGGTAGTCGCCGAGGAGAAGCCCATATCGCCCGTGCACAGCTTCACCACACGGTATGGCAAACCCAATGCTTTGAGGATGGTCTCGGCATGGCCTAGCAGGCCTTCCAGTGCTTCGTATGACTTCTCTGGATGCACCATCTGCACCAGCTCCACTTTTTCGAACTGATGCTGGCGGATCATGCCGCGCG
Source organism: Sideroxydans sp. (assembly GCA_030823965.1). GTDB lineage: Bacteria > Pseudomonadota > Gammaproteobacteria > Burkholderiales > Gallionellaceae > Sideroxyarcus. Next base: position 2,738 of record JAVBYP010000220.1, on the reverse strand, counting down.
TGTCGCGGCCATAAGAACCCGCTTCGCTGCGGAAACAGGGGGTGTGCGCGACATACTTCATCGGCAGTTTTTCTAACGCCACGATCTCATCGCGCACCATATTAGTGACAGGCACTTCGGCGGTGGGGATGAGGTAAAAGTTCTTCTCTACGCCATCTTCGCTCACTACGCGTGGCACACGAAACAGGTCTTCCTCGAACTTAGGCAACTGCCCCGTACCGCGCATCGATTCCGCATTCACCATGAACGGCACATAGGTCTCGGTATAGCCATGCTTCTCGGTGTGCGTATCCAACATGAACTGCGCCAAGGCGCGGTGCATACGCGCCAAGGGACCTTTCAACAAAGTGAAGCGTGCGCCTGCGATCTTGGTCGCCGTCTCAAAATCCAGCCCACCCAGACCTTCGCCGATGCTGACGTGGTCCTTCACTTCGAAATCGAACTTGGGCACATCGCCCACCTTACGCACTTCGACGTTGTCAGCTTCCGATTTTCCGACTGGCACGGTTGAATGAGGCACGTTCGGGATCACCGCGAGGAAGGCATCCATGTCTGCCAGCACTTGTGGCAACTTCGCTTCGAGTTGCTTCAGCTCGTCGCCTAGCGCGCCCACTTCCGCCATGATGGCCGTGGTGTCTTCACCCTTGGCTTTAGCTTGTCCGATGAGCTTGGAGGATGCATTGCGCTTGGCTTGCAGCTCTTGCGTGCGCGACTGGATGGTCTTGCGCTCCGCTTCCATCTGCTCGAACTTCGCGGTGTCCAATGTGTAACCGCGTGTCGCCAAACGTTCTGCCACACCAGCCAAGTCATTTCGTAGTGATTGAATATCCAACATGCTGCTTATCCTTTTTTGTTTTTTGCCGCCTCATCGAGTTGCCTCAGATGATTCAACTTCTCTGAAATCTTCGCCTCCAAGCCACGCTCGGTAGGTTCATAAAAACTCACGGCTGGCATGCCATCGGGAAAGTAGTTCTCACCCGCCGCATAACCGCCTTCTTCGTTGTGCGCGTAACGGTAATCCTTGCCGTAATCGAGTTGCTTCATCAGCTTGGTCGGTGCATTGCGCAAGTGCAGCGGCACTTCACGCGAACCGTCCTGTGCGACGAAAGCGCGGGCGGCATTATACGCGACGTATCCCGCGTTCGACTTGGCCGCGACCGCCATATACAACACGGCTTGCGCCAGCGCCAACTCGCCTTCGGGCGAACCGAGACGCTCGTAGGTTTGCGCCGCATCGTTGCACAGCTGGATGGCGCGCGGATCGGCGAGACCGATGTCTTCCCACGCCATACGCACGATGCGGCGCGCCAAATAACGCGGATCGGCACCGCCATCCAACATACGCACCAACCAATACAGCGCGGCATCCGGATTGGAACCGCGCACTGATTTATGCAGCGCGGAGATCTGATCGTAGAACGCTTCGCCGCCTTTGTCGAAACGGCGCATCTTTTGCGCCAGCGTGGCATCGAGGAACTTCGTGTCTATCTTGTCGAGTTTGGCTGCGCTCGCTGCGGTCTGTAATTGCTCCAACACATTGAGCAAACGCCGTGCATCACCATCGGCATAACCGATGATGCGCTCCTGTGCGGCTGCATCGAAAGTGATGCCTTGCAAGGCTTCCTGCTGCGCGCGCGCAAACAATTGCCCCATCTCTACTTCTGACAACGATTGCAACACATACACTTGTGCGCGCGACAACAACGCGTTGTTCAACTCGAAGGAAGGATTCTCGGTGGTTGCGCCGATGAAGGTGACCAAGCCCTGCTCGACGTAGGGCAGGAAAGCATCTTGCTGTGACTTGTTGAAACGATGCACCTCGTCCACGAACAAGATGGTGTGGCGACCATTCTGTTGCAGTGTGAGTTCGGCTTGGGCGATGGCTTCGCGGATATCTTTTACACCTGACAACACCGCCGACAGCGGCACGAACTCGGCATCGAAAGCCGATGCCATCAAACGCGCCAGCGTGGTCTTGCCCACACCCGGCGGTCCCCACAAGATCATGGAGTGCAACTTGCCCGATTGGAACGCGAGACGCAGTGGCTTGCCTTCACCCAGCAGATGCGACTGCCCGATGACTTCGTCGATGTGTTGCGGGCGCAGACGTTCCGCGAGGGGAGCGGCTGGTTGATGGGGTGCGAACAGGTCAGACATTTATTCGCCTAAGACATCCGCACCTTTAGGCGGTACGAACTTGAAACGTTGCGGCGACATCGGTGGATTGTTCATCAATTCAGAGAAGCGCAACACGGTGTGATTGCCGAATGCGTCGTGTAGCTCCATCACTACCAACTGCGATTTGGAATCGAACGCCATGAGTATCTTCTCGAATGTCGTTTCATTGGATTTGGGTTTGGCTTGTAGCCATTCCAAGCCATTGCGTCCTTCGATGTTGGAAAGCGCAAATCCGCGCTCGATCTCGTTGCTACCCGAGAGCAATGCGGCAGGGCTGCTGCCTAACGCAGCATCCAAACGCTTCACCGTGACTTGGTTGAGGTCGACGTCGTACATCCAGAACTTCTGCCCATCCCCCACGATGATTTGCGCGTAAGGCTTGCGGTATTCCCAACGAAATTTTCCGGGACGCACGAACTGCATGGTGCCCGATGCGGACTGCAAGACTTTGCCGTTCTTGTCTTGCACTTCTTGGGTGAAGTTGGCTTGCGCAGAACGTGTGGCGGCGATGAAGGATTTGAGCTTGTCGGTAGCGGCAGCATGCGCTTCCAACGCTGCCA
>JAVBYP010000097.1 GCA_030823965.1 Sideroxydans sp. | reverse complement strand
GCATCACAAGTCCTCCGCCAAGATCACTTCAGACAAACCCTTGCCGCCAGGAACCATCGGATAGACGTTCTCTGTCGAGTCGGTACGGAAGTCGAGGAACACCAGATCATCCTTGCGCGCGAACGCTTCCTTCAATGCACCTTCAACATCGGAAGGTTTGTCCACACGGATCCCCACGTGACCATACGCCTCGGCCAGCTTCGCAAAGTCTGGCAAAGCATCCATGTAGGAATGCGAGTAACGATTGCCGTGGAAGAACTCTTGCCACTGGCGCACCATGCCCAGATATCGGTTGTTCAACGCGATGATCTTGATGGGGATGTTGTATTGCTTGCAGGTGGACAGCTCCTGGATGTTCATCTGGATGCTGCCTTCACCAGTCACACATGCCACGGCTGCGCCCGGGTGAGCGAGTTGCACCCCCATCGCGGCAGGCAAGCCAAAGCCCATCGTGCCCAAGCCGCCGGAATTGATCCATTGGCGCGGCTTATCGAACTTGTAGTACTGAGCCGCCCACATCTGATGTTGTCCCACGTCAGACGTGATGAACGCTTCACCACGAGTGATCTCGTAAAGCTTCTCGATGACGAATTGTGGCTTGATGAACTCATCAGAGTTCTTGTAGGTCAGCGACTTGCGGCTACGCCACGTATCGATCTGCTGCCACCATGTCTTCAGGTTTGTCTCATCTGGCTTCTGCTTGCTCGCAGCCAACACGCCAAGCATGTCAGTCAATACTTGCTTCACATCCCCAACGATAGGCACATCGACTTTGACTCGCTTAGAGATACTTGCTGGATCGATGTCGATATGAATGATCTTGCGTGGCACAGAAGTGAAATGCTTCACGTTACCGATCACGCGATCGTCAAAACGTGCGCCAACCGCCAACAGCACGTCGCAGTCCTGCATCGCCAGATTGGCTTCGTAAGTACCGTGCATGCCCAACATGCCGAGATTCTGTTTATCAGTCGCAGGATAGCCGCCCAAACCCATCAAGGTATTGGTGACAGGGAAACCTAATTTACGAACCAGATCCGTCAATTGTGTCGATGCATCAGCCAGTACCACGCCACCACCGGCATACACCATCGGACGTTTGGCTTCCAACAACAACTTAACAGCCTCTTTGATCGCTCCCATGTCGCCATGCGTCTGGGGGTTATACGAGCGGATGCTGACGGACTCGGGATAGAAGAATTCGGTCTTGGTGTTGGAAACATCCTTAGGGATATCCACCAGCACAGGGCCGGGACGTCCCGACTTCGCCAGATAGAACGCCTTCTTCAGCGTGACCGCGAGGTCTTTGACATCCTTGACTAGGAAATTGTGTTTGACGCATGGACGTGTGATTCCGACCGCATCCACTTCTTGGAACGCATCTTCGCCGATGTAGCTAGTCGGTACTTGACCGCTGATGACCACCATCGGGATGGAATCCATATAGGCAGTCGCGATACCCGTCACTGCATTGGTCAAGCCAGGGCCGGAGGTGACCAATGCCACCCCGACCTTGTCTGTGGAACGGGAATAGCCATCAGCAGCATGCACTGCCGCCTGCTCATGGCGCACCAAGACGTGCTTCACCTTCTCCTGCTGGAACAGTGCGTCATAAATGAACAACACTGCGCCGCCAGGGTAGCCAAAGACGTACTCGACGCCCTCTTCCTGCAAACATTTGATGGTTATTTCTGCGCCGGTCAGTTCCATGAGCGAAAACCTATGAATTGCTTCGAATTAAAGACCGAGCAAGATAAAGGCTGGCGGCGTTTTGGTCAACCCCAATCAAGCCCAAAATCGCCGAAAACCCTTGTCCCTACAGGAATTTGCTATCATGCGCCGCCTCTAGGAGACCCGCCTTGTCCACCCGCGAACAACTATCCGATTTCCTCGCCAGCATCGAACGACGTGCCTACAAGCACGCTATGTTCGCTGTGCGCGATGAAGCCGCTGCGCTGGACATCGTGCAGGAAGCCATGATGAAACTGGCAGAAAGGTACGGTGACAAACCCGCAGAGGAGTACCCGATGCTATTCCATCGCATCCTGCAGAACACCGTCACAGACCACTTTCGCAGACAGAAGGTGCGCACCTCTTGGTTCACCCTGTTCTCCTCGTTCTCCCCACAACACGCCGACGAGGAGTTCGACCCGCTTGACGTGCTGGAGGATGAAAAAAGCCCGAGCAACCACCTACAACCCGATGCCGACTTGCAACAGAATCAGACATTGGCGAGTATCGAAGCTGCATTGTTACGCTTACCAGCCCGTCAACGAGAAGCCTTCCTGCTGCGTTACTGGGACGGATTAGATACAGCAGAGACAGCGTCCGCGATGGGGTGTAGCGAAGGTAGCGTCAAGACCCATTGTTCAAGAGCGACACACGCTTTAGCCGAGACACTGAAACAGAAAGGAATAGACCTATCATGGGAATCAAACTGAAGATCGAGGACATCCAGCACTTGCTGAATCGTTCAGCAAGTGACCTCAGCCCTGACACCCTGGATAAACTGCAGCGCGCGCGCCGCACAGCACTTCAGCATCAACAAACCCCACAGCCGACTGCCGTGCATGCCTGGTTAAGCCAGCATGGGGTCATTGGCCACCATCCATCATCACAACACAGGGCCCTCAATTGGGGGCTTGCGGCAGTGTTCGCTGTCGTACTGGTGAGTGGCGTCAGTTACTGGCAACACAGCTCCGAACGCGACCATAGCGCGATCGACATCGCCATCCTCACCGACGAGTTGCCCGTCCACATGTATGTCGATTAAGGGCAGCCAAAATATGATGATTCGCCATTCAAAACTACTCTTAACTGCCGCCCTATTGGCTCCACTCGTCGTTCTTGCAGCCCCTTGGAACAGTCTGAATGCAGGCCAACAACAGGTACTTGCGCCTCTTTCTACAACATGGGACACCCTACCTGAAAGCGAGCAGAAGAGCTTCGTCGGCATCGCCGATGGATACGCGAAACTCACTCCCGAGAAACAACAGCGCCTGCATGAGCAATTGGAAGCGTGGGGGAAATTGACGACCGAACAGCGCCACCGCGCCAGAGAGAAATTCACCGCCTTCAGCAAAGTGCCTGAGGAAAAACGTGAGGCAGTGAAACAGATGGTGCGCGAGCAACAGGCCGAACCGGCCAAGTAAGGTCAGTCGTCAGCGGCGCTCAGTGCGCCATAACATCACCAATGCCAATCCGAGGAACAGCCACATCATCGCGGTCGCACTGAACACCGGCCACCAATCTTTGAGCGTTCCTAGATTAGCGAACAAACGGCTGGCAAAGTGGAACCCCAACCCCAGCACCACTCCCAAGAATATCTTGCTACTCACGCCACCTTCTCGCTTGTTGTATGAGGAGAACGGCAAGGCCAACAACATCATCACCAACACCGCGAATGGGTAAGCCAGTTTGTTCCACATGGCGATCTCATAGCGCGACGTCTTCTGCTTGTTGTCATCTAGATGCTGGATGTATTGATATAGGCTCCACGCCGACATCTGTTCGGGTTCGATCAAAAGCACCGTGAAGATGTTCGGATTCAATGACGAACGCCACTCCATCGCGCCCAACTGATTGACCGTTGCCCCCGTTCCGCTGAACTTGGTTTGCTTGACGCCCGTCAGTTCCCAGCTCTGCCCCTTCTGATAAGTCGCACGTTCCGCCGCAGTGATGCTACGCAATTGATAGCGTTCATCGAACTGATAGATACTGATACCCAACAAGGTCGTATCGTGCAACACAGCCTTCACATTGACGAAGCTGCCTTCGTCCTTCACCCACACGCCAGAACGGAACTCCATCAGACTCACATTCTCGTTCTTGGCTTTCAGCTTGATCTGTTTGGCTAGGTGTTGACTCGGCGGCGCGATGAACTCGCCCACCACGAAACAGGCGATCATGAATGGCAGACCGATTCGTAGCAGCGCATTGATCATCTGCTTCAACGACACGCCCGAAGCGCGATACACGGTCAGTTCTGAATTAGCCGCCATCTGCACCAAGGCGAAGATGGTGCCGATCAATACCGCCACCGGAAAAAGTTCGTAGATGTGGTTCGGCGCGGTCAACAACACGAACAGCAACACATAACCCATGTGATAGCCACTGCTATCTCCCATCTCGTTCATCTGATTGATAAGGTCGAGCAGCTCGAACAACATGAGCAACGCCGCGAACACCATGAGCACGCTGAGATAGATCTCCTTTGCCAAGTAGCGCGTCAGCAGATTCATCGACGCCACCTTTGCCAAGAGAAGGGCGAGCTACGATGATAGAAATAGACGAGCGTCCCCACCAGCAAAACCAGATGGATGCCCCACAGACCGACCAGCATGCTGACCTTCTCACGCGCCACCCATGAGACGGAGATGGTCGACATGTTGTTATAGAACATATAGAGCACGATGGCCGCGATCAGGCTGTATGAACGGCCAGCGCGCGGATTCACATAACTCAACGGTATCGCCAACAACGCCAACATGAACGCCCCCAAAGGCATGCTGATGCGCTCTACCAGTTGCGATTGGTTCGAAGGATCTGGATGTTGGATCAAATAGAGCGTGGAGTACGCTCTGCGATTACTCGTATTTTGCGGCAGATCCACCGGCTCTATGCGAATGGAATAGCGATCGAACTCCGCGATCTTGAAATCCGCCTGACCTGGCACGCCTTCATAGCGAGAACCCTTCAGCAACACGAGGAAGCGATCACCGTTGGCCGCGATCTCCTGATAGCCCTCTTTCGCCACCATGGTGCCGTCCTTACCGTTCTGCACCGACTGCACGAAGATGTTCTGCACGCGCTTCTTCTCTGTATCCACCTCTTCCAAGAAGAACACTCGGTCGGCCTGCTTGGATTCGCGGAACACACCCGGGGCAGCAGAAGAGACATCGTCGCGACTGTTCAACCTGCGCTTGAACTCATCAGCCATCGACCATGCCCACGGTGACAACACCAGACTCATCAATGCGATGATGAACACCACCGGAATCGTATAAGCCATCACAGGGCGGATGAAACGTGTCAGCCCGACCCCAGAAGAGAACCACACCACCATCTCACTGTCGCGGTATATACGCGACAAGGTGAGCAACACCGAGAGGAACAGACTGATAGAGAGCAACACAGGAATGAAACTCAACGCGCTGAAACCCAGCATCACCAGCACACCATCCACCGCCAGCCCACCACTCACCGACTCTCCCAGCAACTTGATCAGCTGAGTAAAAACTACGATACCCATCAAAACGGAAAATATGAGTAGGCCCGAGCTCGCGAACTCGCGCACCAGCGACCAATAGAAGATACCCCGCACGATTCGAGGCGAATGCTTCTTTGACTTTGTGCCTTCAGATTGCGGATAATCGGCCATTGCAGGTAAATCGTTGGATATTTGAATTTAAGGAGCGACACGTGGAATTTAGCATAAAACAAGGTACCCCGGACTCGATGAAGAGCGGCTGTGTCGTCGTAGGTGTGTTCGATGGCGGCAAATTATCCAAGGCAGGACAAGCGCTAGACAAAGCTGCGAAACACGCATTGAGCGACCTCATCGCCCGTGGCGACATGACTGGCAAATCTGCGACCACCCTCCTCCTGCACAAACTCAACGGCATCACTGCCGAGCGCGTATTGCTCGTTGGACTGGGCAAAGCGAGTGAACTGAACAACAAGGTCAGCCTCGATATACTCAGTGCGATGTTCAAGGCGCTGAACGCCACACCTGCAAAAGATGCGGCGCTGTTCATCACTGACGAAGGTTTCGGCAAGAACGCCAACTGGGTCATCAAACAAGCCGTATTCACCGCCGCCGAACAAGCCTTCCGCGCTGACGGTCTGAAGAGCGAACCCGCGAAACCCGCGACACTCAAGCATGTCGTGTTCGCCACACTCGACAAGTCCGCGGCCGAGCTCAAGACCACACTGGAACAATCCGCCGCCATCGCCAACGGCATGGAACTGACCAAGACATTGGGCAACCTGCCCGGCAACATCTGTACGCCCACTTATCTTTCTGCGCACGCATTGGCGTTGGACAAAGCGCACAAGAAGATCAAGGCCACCGTGCTGGAAGAGAAGGACATGCAGAAGTTGGGCATGGGCTCTTTCCTCTCCGTCACACGCGGCAGCGAACAGCCCGCCAAACTCATCACCCTCGAATACAAGGGCGGTGACAAGAAACAGAAACCTATCGTGCTGGTCGGCAAAGGCATCACCTTCGACACCGGCGGCATCTCACTCAAGCCGGGTGCCGAGATGGATGAGATGAAATACGACATGTGCGGCGCAGCCAGCGTGCTCGGCACTATGCAAGCCATCGCCGAGATGGGCTTGGAACTGAACGTGGTCGGCGTCATCCCCACTTGCGAGAACATGCCCTCCGGCATCGCCACCAAACCGGGCGACATCGTCACCTCCATGTCCGGCCAGACCATCGAGATCTTGAACACCGACGCTGAAGGTCGCCTCATCCTGTGTGACGCACTCACCTACTCCGCCAAGTTCGATCCAGACACCGTCATCGACATCGCCACCCTCACCGGCGCATGCGTCATCGCCTTGGGTCATGTCGCACACGGCTTGTTCGCCAACGAAGACAAACTGGCGAAGGAACTGCTGGCCGCCGGCGAACAATCGCATGACCGCGCATGGCAACTGCCGCTGTGGGACGACTACCAACCACTGCTCGACAGCAACTTCGCCGACATGCAGAACATCGGCGGACGTGCAGGTGGCACCATCACCGCTGCATGCTTCTTGGCGCGCTTCACCAAGGAATATCGCTGGGCGCACTTGGACATCGCTGGCACCGCATGGTTGTCCGGCAAGCAAAAAGGTGCGACAGGCCGTCCCGTGCCGATGCTCACGCAATACCTCATCAACCGCGCAGCAGCGAAGTGACCAAGGTAGATTTCTATACTGGTTCTGAAGACAAGCTGCGCACCGCTTGTCAGCTCAGCCACAAAGCCATGCAGAACGGTCTGCGTGTGTTGTTGCATGTGCCGAACGACGACACCGCAGACAAGTTGGACAAGCTGCTGTGGCATTACCCCGCCACGGCTTTCCTGCCGCACTGTCATAGCCACGAAGCCGATGCGGTGACCATGCCAGTCGTGATCGGGCGCGACGAGAATTTCCCGCATTCGGAACTACTCATCAGCTTGCATGATGAATGCACCACCTTCTTCAGCCGTTTCGAACGCGTCATCGAGATCGTCGGTAGCAACGACGAGGATGCCAAGCTGGGCCGCGCACGCTTCAAGTTCTACAAAGACCGTGGCTACGATGTGGGCCATACCGACCTGGCAAAACTGCGCGCATGACGACCGACCACTACCTGCCGCAAGACATACCCGTGCTCACCGAAGTGGTCGACGAGCCGAACTCGGCCGTACCCACACTCACCGAGATCGTGGAAGCCCCCGCCACGCTCGACCTTGATGACACGATAAAGATCGAAGTGGAATCCCTCGCGCCGATCTCCACCGAGTCCGCCGACGTCCTACTTCCCGAAGAGATGCCTCTCGACATCTCACCGCAACTGTTGAGCCACCTCGAGACACACCTTGAGGATGTGTTGGCGCAACGCCTGCAACGACGCTTGGCCGATGCCCAGCAACAGGTCATCGCAGAGACCCTGGCTGAATTGAAAGCCGAACTGCCCGAGCTCATCCGCAAAGCCCTAGCCACTCCGCAAGATCCCACCTGAAGCGCCCGCAGTCTGCGGGTTGTCTTGATATAATCGCGCCCTCCTTCGACAAGCTCAGGACAGGCTTCGCGCCGCATCTCTGACATACATACCGCACGAACATGACTCAAAAAGAACTCGCAAAAAGTTTCGACCCCAAAGACATCGAAGCACGTTGGTATCCCGAGTGGGAAGCTGCTGGCTACTTCAAGGCAGGTCTCGCCGCCGACAAGACAGAATCGTTCTGCATCCAACTGCCACCACCCAACGTCACCGGCACCTTGCACATGGGCCACGGCTTCAACCAGACCTTGATGGATGCGCTCACGCGTTACCACCGCATGCGCGGGGACAACACCCTGTGGCAACCGGGCACCGACCACGCAGGTATCGCCACGCAGATCGTCGTCGAGCGCCAACTCGATGCGCAAGGTGTATCGCGCCACGACTTGGGTCGCGAGAAGTTCATCGAGAAGGTATGGGAGTGGAAGAAATTCTCTGGCGACACCATCACACGTCAGATGCGCCGCCTCGGCACCTCGCCCGATTGGTCGCGCGAACGTTTCACCATGGACCCCGCGCTGAACAAGACCGTCACCGAGACATTCGTGCGCCTGTTCAACGAAGGCCTCATCTATCGCGGCAAACGTCTGGTGAACTGGGACCCGAAATTACACACTGCAGTAAGCGACCTCGAAGTCGTGCAGGAGGAAGAAGACGGTTTCATGTATCACATCCGTTATCCGCTGGCTGATGGCAGCGGTCACCTCACGGTCGCCACCACTCGCCCCGAGACCATGATGGGCGACGTCGCCGTGATGGTGCATCCGGAAGACGAGCGCTACAAACACCTCATCGGCAAACAAGTCACGCTGCCGTTATGCGACCGCACGATTCCCATCATCGCGGATGAATATGTCGTTAAAGAATTCGGCACCGGCGTGGTCAAGGTCACCCCTGCGCATGACTTCAACGACTACGCCGTCGGTCAGCGTCACAAGTTGGAGATGATCTCCATCCTCACGCTGGATGCGAAGATCAACGAGAACGCACCGAAGCAATACCAAGGAATGGATCGATTCGCCGCACGCAAACAGATCGTTGCCGATCTGGAGACAGCAGGCGTATTCGACAAAGCCGAGAAACACAAACTCAAAGTGCCGCGCGGCGACCGCACCGGCGTGGTCATCGAACCGATGCTCACCGACCAATGGTTCGTCGCCATGAGCAAGCCCAGCGACAACGGTAAGAGCATCACCGAGCAAGCGTTGGAATGTGTGAGCTCCGGCGAGATCAAGTTCCATCCTGAGAACTGGGTGAACACCTACAACCAGTGGCTCAACAACATCCAAGACTGGTGCATCTCGCGCCAACTGTGGTGGGGTCACCAGATCCCGGCGTGGTATGGCGTGAACGGCGAAGTGTTCGTCGCGCATGACGCAGACGAAGCGCGCAAGCTGGCCGACAAGGCTGGCTATGCCGGACAGCTCGACCGCGACAACGACGTGCTCGACACTTGGTTCTCTTCCGCGCTGTGGCCGTTCTCCACACTGGATTGGGACATGAGCAAACCGTTCGATGCGCAGAACGAGTTCGTGCAGAAATATCTGCCCTCTACCGTTCTTGTCACTGGCTTCGACATCATCTTCTTCTGGGTGGCGCGCATGGTGATGATGACCAAGCACATCACTGGCAAGATCCCGTTCAAAGACGTGTACGTGCACGGCCTCATCCGCGACGCGGAAGGCCAGAAGATGTCCAAGTCCAAGGGCAACGTGCTCGACCCCATCGACCTCATCGACGGCATCGGCATCGAAGAG
>JAVBYP010000195.1 GCA_030823965.1 Sideroxydans sp. | reverse complement strand
TCGCGCTCATCGTATTCGTAACGGATGAACGGGTATTGGCGGCTGGATGGCTTGATGTCTTCGATCTTGATCTTGTCGATCTGACGTGCGCGCGAAGTGGCTTGCTTGGCCTTGGACGCATTCGCTGAGAAACGCGCCACGAAGGCTTTCAGTTCAGCGACCTTCTCTTTGGCCTTGGTATTGTCTGAGGACTGTTGCTCACGCGCCTGAGTGGATGCCAACATGTAATCGTTGTAGTTACCCGGGTACACGGTGATCTTGCCGAAGTCCAAGTCCGCCATGTGCGTACACACGCTGTTCAGAAAGTGACGGTCATGGGAAATGATGACCATCGTCGAATTGCGCGCGTTGAGGATGTCTTCCAACCAGCGGATGGTGTTGATGTCCAAGTTGTTGGTCGGCTCATCAAGCAGCAAGATGTCTGGATTAGAGAACAAAGCCTGCGCCAACAACACACGCAGCTTGAAGCCCGGTGCTACAGCACTCATCGGGCCATTGTGCAAAGAGATGTCGATACCCAGACCCAGCAACAACTCACCCGCGCGGGCATCCGCCGTGTAACCATCATATTCAGCAAAGGTCGCTTCCAGATCGGCAGCGCGCATGTAGTCTTCTTCAGTTGCATCTGGATTGGCATACAGCGCATCGCGCTCGGACATGGCTTCCCACATTTCGGTGTGTCCCATCAACACCACATCCAACACACGCTTATCTTCGTAAGCGAACTGGTCTTGGCGCAACTTACCGAGGCGCTCAGTCTTGTCGAGCATGACCTCGCCGGAGGATTGCTCCAAGTCGCGACCAAGGATTTTCATGAAAGTGGATTTGCCGCAGCCGTTGGCGCCGATCAAACCATAACGATTACCGTCGCCGAACTTGACGGAGACGTTCTCGAACAGGGGCTTCGCCCCGAACTGCATAGTGATATTAGCGGTAGATAACATGATTGCCTTACGAATACCGCCTAACCTACTGCGCAATCGATGTTCTGCGTTGCGCGGAGCTCGAAATCCTCATGTATAAAAATACATTCCGGTTTCTGCGCGCCGTGCGCCTTGCCCATCAATTGCTCGCTACGGTTATGCGGTATTCGGAAAATTAAAAGGGGCGCATTCTACCACCGCCACACCCTCACTGGCCCCATGCAATAAGATAGAATGCTCCCTCATCAACCTTCGAGCACACCATGGTCCCGCATCTCACCACCGCATTGAAAGGCCCGTTGCTGGAATTGGAGCGACGCATCCTCACCGCACAGCCGACTATCGAACACTGGTTCCGCACCCAATGGCAGGAGCACACACCGCCCATCTATAGCTCGGTCGATCTGCGCAACAGCGGATTCAAGCTGGCACCTGTGGATACCAATTTGTTCCCTGGCGGTTTCAACAATCTCAATCCAGAATTCTTGCCGCTGTGCGTGCATGCCGTACAAAGCACCTTAGAAAAAGTGTGCCCCGAGGCGCGCGGGGTATTGCTCATCCCGGAGAACCACACGCGCAACCAGTTCTATCTACAGAACGTGGCTCAATTGGCGCTCATGTTGCGGCAGGCAGGTTTGAATGTGCGTATCGGCTCGCTGTTACCCGAGATCACCGCGCCTACAACATTAGATCTAGCCAACGGTAGCTCGCTCACGCTGGAACCGTTGGAGCGCAGAGGCAATCGTCTAGGAGTGGAAGGCTTCGACCCCTGCGTGGTGCTGCTCAACAACGACCTCTCTGCGGGTGCGCCGGACATCTTGAAGAACTTGGAACAGACCGTGTTGCCACCGTTACATGCTGGCTGGTATGTACGACGCAAGTCAAAACATTTCGCGGCATACCATGAGGTGAGCAAACGTTTCGCAGAGATCCTGTCTATCGATCCTTGGTTGATCGACCCCTATTTCGCCGTGTGCAACCAAGTGAATTTCCATGAGCGCACGGGTGAAGAATGCCTGGCCGCACAGGTGGACTTGGTGTTGCAACAGACGCGCGCCAAGTACGCCGAGTATGGCGTGAAGCACGATCCCTTCGTCATCGTAAAGGCCGATGCAGGTACTTACGGTATGGGCATCATGTCGGTGAAAGATGCCAGCGAAGTGCGCGACCTCAACCGCAAGCAACGCAACAAGATGGCTGTCGTCAAAGAAGGTATGCAGGTCTCCGATGTGCTGGTGCAAGAAGGTGTCTATACCTTTGAAGACCTGAACGGCGCAGTCGCCGAGCCCGTGGTGTACATGGTCGATCGCTACGTGGTCGGTGGTTTCTACCGTGTACATACCGATCGCGGCGTGGATGAGAACTTGAATGCACCCGGCATGCGCTTCGAGCCGCTGGCCTTCGAACAATGCTGCATCCTGCCCAATCCCGATTGCGCGCCGGACGATACGCCCAACCGCTTCTATGCCTACGGTGTGGTGGCGCGACTGGCGATGCTGGCGGCCTCCCTTGAATTGGAAGAACTGACGGCAGAATGATGCGCTTCGCTGTGTTGCTCTTGCTGAGCCTCTTGCTCAGCGCCTGTGGCAAAGAACCCATCTATCAGGAGCAGGGCTATGTGTTCGGCACACTGGTCGAGGTCACCGTGTTTGGCGTTGAAGAGACGCGTGCCCAGCAGGGCATCGCCGATGTGATGCACGAGTTCCAACGTCTGCATGACTTGCTACACGCGTGGAAACCTTCTGAATTGAGCTCACTGAACACAGCCATCGCGCAAGGCAAGCGTCAAACAGTCTCTCCCGAGTTAGCAGCGATGCTGCAAGACGCAGCGCAACTCACATCACAATCTGAAGGTCTGTTCAATCCGACCATCGGTGGCCTCATCCAGACCTGGGGATTCCAGACAGATGATTTCAAAGCCGTACTGCCCGATGAAAAAATAATCACTGCGCTGGTGAAGGAGAATCCCCAGATGAGTGACCTGACGATCTCGGTCACCAAAGTGCAAAGCAAGAACAAGAATGTGAAGCTCGATCTCGGTGGATACGCCAAGGGTTATGCGCTAGATCGCGCAGCAACCATCCTCAAGCAACAAGGCATCAACGATACGCTCATCAATATCGGCGGCAATGTGCTGGCGCTCGGTTCGCACGGCAAGCGTCCGTGGCGCGTGGGCATCCAACATCCGCGCAAACCGGGTGCCTTGGCGACGTTGGAATTGCGCGATGGCGAGGCGGTCGGCACCTCGGGCGACTATCAGCGCTACTTCGAGGTGGATGGCAAACGCTATTGCCATCTCATCGACCCGCGCAACGGTCACCCCGTTCAAGGTGTACAGGCAGTCACCATCATCACACATGGACAACATGCCGGCTTGTTGTCGGATGCATCTTCCAAGCCTGTGTTCATCGCAGGTAATGCTGGCTGGCGTAGCGCCGCAAACAAGATGCGAATCGATGAAGCACTTCTCATTGATGCAGATGGCATGGTCCACCTCACCGCCGCCATGCAGAAACGGCTAGAATTCACGGACAGCAAGACGTTACGGAATGTCGAACAATGAGTGACGATCGTCTTCAACAGAACATAGACCGCTCCACTGCCCTCCACGCATTGAAGAAAGTGCGCGTACTGGTGGATGAGGCGAACGCCGAAGATGCGGCCAAGGAAAAGGCTCTGCGTTGGATGGTGCGTTATGGATGGTTGGTGTTGTTGCTCATCGCCGCGCTGGTCGCGCGTTTCATAGGAGTCATCTGATGGCTGGGATATTGATCGTGGCGCATAACCAGTTAGGCGAAAGCCTGGCCGATTGCGTCAAGCATGTATTGGGCGAAGTACCGCCGTTCTTGAAGGTGTTGTCCGTCTATGCGGACGATGACCCGCAACAGAAACTGGCTGAAGGTCATGCGCTCATCCAGGAATTGAACAAAGGCAACGGCGTACTCATCCTCGCCGATATCTTCGGCGCAACACCGAGCAACGTGGCGCGCCAACTGTGTAAAGAAGAACACATCATGGGTGTGGCCGGGGTGAATCTGCCGATGCTTTTGCGCGTGGTATGCCATCCCAACAAGACCATGCCCGAATTGGCGCAGATCGCATTCAACGGTGGACGTGAATGTATCGTGCTGATGGACTCAGAGAACTGAAAGACTAAGAGATGCAAAATCAAGAAGCCCTTATCATCAATAAACTCGGCTTGCACGCACGTGCCTCCGCCAAACTCACGCAACTTGCCTCGCAGTATCCATGCGAAGTTTGGATGTCGCGCAACGGTAAGCGCATCAATGCCAAGAGCATCATGGGCGTGATGATGTTAGCTGCCGCCAAGGGAACGACCGTCTCCATCGAGATCCATGGTGAACGCGAAGAAGAGGCGATGACCGCGCTGCTCGCGCTCATCAATGATTATTTTGGGGAAGGCGAATAAGTCCATGCGACAAATTCTTCTTTATTCAGTGCCGCAAACCGTTCGTCCCGAGTGCCGCGCATTGCGCCGTGTATCGAGGGATTCCGGCGCTTTTAGCGCCGGATGGTTCGATACGACCTGCGGTCTACTGAGCGTGTGCTGTTGGGGCTTTAGTCCCGTACAGCCACGGCCTACTCCTTGCGGGTACACCACGAACGGACGAGGAAATTCATGACGTTCACCATACACGGGCTTCCTGTCTCAAGTGGTATAGCCATCGGCCATGCCCATCTCGTTTCGCACACTTCCCTCGAAGTCGTGCATTACATGGTGCCGAAGAATCTGATCGTTGAAGAAGTCGCGCGTCTGGATGGTGCACTCAAAACCACACGTGACGAGTTGACCGCACTGCGTTCCAATCGTCCGCAACAAGCTGCCGCTGAGTTCGATGCCTTCCTCGATCTGCACCTGATGATCTTGGGCGACGAACACATCAGCCAAGCTGTGCGCACCATGGTGGAGAAGGAACACTGCAACGCCGAGTGGGCATTGAAATCGCAGATGGATGAGTTGGTCGCGCAGTTCGAAGCGTTCGATGATGCTTACCTGAGCGAACGCAAGACCGACGTCATCCAAGTCGTGGAGCGCGTACTCAAGGTATTGAGCGGCCATCCCGGCCATCAACCGCCCACACCCCAACATGATTCCGAGATGGTGCTGGTGGCACACGATGTCAGCCCTGCCGACCTCATCCAACTCAAGCCACATCAATTCTGCTCTATCCTCACCGACCTAGGCGGTGCCACGTCGCACACTTCCATCGTCGCGCGTGGTCTGAACATCCCTTGCGTGGTCGGTCTGCACCATGCGCGCGAGCTGATCAAAGATCGCGACATGCTCATCGTGGATGGCGAGCAGGGTGTGGTCATCGTCAACCCAGACAAGAACCTGCTGGCGGAATACAAGCTACGTCAGAGCCAGTTCGTGTTGGAGAAGCAAAAGCTCAAGCGCCTGCGTACCGCACGTGCCACCACGCTTGACGGCATCCATATCGAGTTACACGCCAACATCGAGATGCCTACCGATCTGCCGCAAGTGATGGAGAACGGCGCAGCTGGTGTCGGCCTGTTCCGCAGTGAGTTCCTCTTCCTTAATCGTGACAATCTGCCCGACGAAGAAGAGCAATTCACCGCCTATCGCACCGTACTGGAAGGCATGGGCGAGATGCCCGTCACCATCCGCACTTACGACTTAGGTGCAGATAAACAACTGAAGGGAGTGACTCGCGTCGCCAGCAATCCTGCGTTGGGGCTACGTGCCATCCGCTTGTGCTTGGCCGAGCCGCAACTGTTCCGCACTCAGTTACGCGCATTGCTACGCGCTTCCATCTACGGCAACTTGAAGATATTGGTGCCTATGTTGTCGGGGGCTTCGGAGATCACGCAGACCTTGCAGTTGATCGACGGTGTGAAGACAGAATTGCAGAGTCAGGGCGTCGCCTTCAAAGATGACGTGCCCATCGGCGGCATGATCGAGATACCTGCTGCTGCATTGGCATTGAACGTCTTCATCAAGAAGTTGGATTTCCTCTCCATCGGCACCAATGACTTGATCCAATACACCTTGGCGATCGACCGTACCGACGAAGAAGTGGCGCACCTGTATGACCCTTTACACCCTGCCGTGTTGCAACTGTTGGCTCACGTCATCGGTAGTGCGAACAAGGCCGAGGTTCCGGTATCGGTATGTGGAGAGATGGCGGGTGAACTGGCTTACACGCGCTTGTTACTCGGTATGGGCTTGCGTCAGTTCTCCATGCACCCAGCGCAGCTCTTGAGTAGTAAGCAACGTGTGCTCACCACCAGCCTGCCTGAGATCACCGCGCTCACGCAAAAGATATTGCGTGCGGATGACCCCATCAAGATCAACGAACTGCTGGATAAGTTGAACGCAGCCTAACCGCAAGAGCCTTCAGAAGGGCTCTCGGTTGCAGGCTTTGCATCTGGTGTCGCCACCTGCGGTTGCGGTTCGTTGTTTTGTTGAGACCTGAGTTCAAACAGTTTCTCAGCCACGCCGCCTAATATCGCTGCGGGCAAGAACGCCCACAATTCCCAATTCGGCGCAGCGAGTAGCGCGACCGCTGGCCCTGGGCAATAACCACTGATCCCCCAACCGATCCCGAACAAGATCGCACCCAGAATGATCGAGCGATCGATGTGTGTCTCTTTGGTGATGATGAATCGCTCGGCCAACAGCGGCTTCTCCCTCTTCAGGACGAAACGGAAGGTGATGACGGTGACACCTACCGCACCGCCCAGAACGAACAACAGACTGGCATCCCATACGCCTGCCATATCAAGGAAGCCAAGCACTTTCTCTGGGTGAGTCATACCCGATAGCGCAAGGCCGAAACCAAACACCAAGCCCGCCACCAAACTCGCAAGATTCCGTTTCATCACACCACCCCGAACAAATGACGCACCACGAAGGTGGTGACGATGGCCGTGACCAAGAAGATCACCGTAGCGACCAAAGATCGCAACGATAAACGTCCCAAGCCGCAGACACCGTGACCGCTGGTGCATCCATTGCCCAACGATGTGCCGTAACCGACAAGGAATCCGCTCACCACCAATAACCAAGCTGGGAAGGTCTCGCGTGCGACCGGCACGTCGTCATACAAGGCGTAATACAAGGCCGCACCACCGACGACACCCCCAAGGAACAAGACGCGCCACAAGGCATCGCCTTGTTTGGAGAAGAACAATCTCCATAGGATGCCGCTGATGCCGGCAAGCCTGCCGTTGAGCCAAAGCAACAAGGTCGCCGCGACGCCGATAAGGACACCGCCAAGCAAAGAAGGGAGGAATGCAGAAAGACTCATGATCGTATGCGTCCGCTTGTGAAGTTGCGTGGCATCTTATTAGCGAAACTTTTAGGCATCAAGTTATTTATAGCTATTTGTATATAACTATCAAGAATATTGTCCCTCTAGCGTTCGGGCCGCATAATTGACCATGACAGTTATCAAGGAGACACCATGAAACTACTCGGCTCGAACACCAGCCCCTACGTGCGCAAGGTAAGGCTGGCGCTACTGGAAAAGAACATCCCACATGAATATGTCGTCGATCCGCCGACCGAACCCGGCAGCTTGGTATTACAGGTCAACCCACTCGGCCGTATCCCCGCGCTCATCCTCGATGACGGTTTCTGCATCTTCGACTCGCCCGTCATCACCGAATATGTGGACTCGCTGAACGATGCACCCATCCTCATCCCGCGTGACGACCCTGCGGCGAAGCTACGTGTGAGACGTTGGGAGGCCTTGGCCGACGGCATCATGGATTCCGCCATCGTGGTGCGTAACGAAGTGCTACGCCCTCCCGAGAAACAAAAAGCCTCCACCATAGTGATGCACGACACCGCCATCAGCAAAGCACTGCAATATGCATCGGAACTGTTAGGGGAGAAGCGCTGGTGCGAGGGAGATGTACTCACACTGGCCGACCTCGCTTTGGTCAGCGCATTGCTCTATCTCGACCTGCGCTTCGCCAAGCGTGATTGGCGTAGTTCGCATCCGAATTTGAAAGAGTTCTTTGCGCGCGCCAGCTCGCGCCGCAGCGTCATCACCGCAACGACGATCTAGCCCCGGCATGGCACGCCGCAAGCATTACCACGTCTATGTGATCGAGCTGTCGAAGGACGTGCTGTACGAAGGCAAGTTCAAGAAGTGCAATCCCGCTTACATCACGGGCAAGCCCTGCGTCTATGTCGGCATGACCGGGCTCGACCCCGATATCCGTTTCGACAAACACAAAGCCGGCATCCAAGCTAATCGCTACGTCACCGATCATGGCCTGCACTTGTTGCCCGACCTCTACGAAGCCTTCAACCCGATGACTTACGATGAAGCACGCGACAAAGAAGTGGACGTCGCCATCGATCTGCGCGAGGCAGGATTCGGCGTGTGGCAGGCTTAATCCTAAAAGCCGCAGTTGATCCACAAGAACCCCCTTCGATAGACTCAGGACAGGCTTCGATACGCCCGCTACGCGAGCTACTCAGGGCGAACGGTTCCTCCCCCCAATCGACCTCCCCGTTCGTGCTGAGTAGCGCGGTTTCTTGCGCGTATCGAAGCATGAACGGAGCGCCAACAGCGATTTTGGGGACAACCATTCACTACCCATAATTGACAGCTTTCAGCAAAACGCGGACACTTCGCTCCGTGCCGATTTGAGTTCAGCTTGCGGGGCACGTAAAACATTCCAGCTAAAGCGAGTGAACCCGCTCTAGCCTCAAGCTGTGCGGGTTTTTATTTTTGGAGTTGCTTTGAGTTCATCGGTTGGAATCGTCAAGGCGCAACGCGCCACCTTCGACACACCGCTCACGTTCAAGAGTGGCGCTGTGTTGCCACGCTATGAGTTGATGTACGAGACCTACGGCACATTGAATGCCGATAAGTCCAACGCCATCCTCATCTGCCACGCGCTGTCGGGGCATCACCACGTCGCGGGTTACTACGCAGACGACACCAAGAACATCGGCTGGTGGGACAACATGGTCGGCCCGGGCAAACCCATCGACACACTCAAATTCTTCGTCATCGGCTTGAACAACCTCGGCGGTTGTCATGGTTCGACCGGCCCTTCCAGCATCGACCCAGCCACGGGCAAACCTTATGGCTCGTCTTTCCCTGTAGTCACCGTGGAAGATTGGGTCAACGCACAAGCGCGCTTGGCGGACCAACTCGGCATCCAACGTTTCGCCGCTATCGTCGGCGGCAGCCTAGGCGGCATGCAGGCAATGCAGTGGGCACTGGCGTATCCGGACCGTGTGGCACATGTGTTGGCTATCGCCACCGCGCCGCATCTCACTGCTCAGAACATCGCGTTCAACGACGTGGCGCGTAGCGCCATCCTCACCGACCCCGAGTTCCACGGCGGCGATTTCTACCAGCACGGCGTAGTGCCGACACGCGGCCTGCGACTTGCGCGCATGTTGGGACACATCACTTATCTTTCCGATGACGCGATGGCCGACAAGTTCGGACGCGAGTTGCGTCACGGTAAATTGAATTTCAGCTACGACATCGAGTTCCAGATCGAGTCTTACCTGCGCTATCAGGGCGACAAGTTCGCCGCATATTTCGACGCGAACACCTATCTGTTGATGACCAAGGCACTGGATTACTTCGACCCTGCGCGCGATCTGGATAGCGACTTGAATCGCGCCTTCGCTGCCGCGAAAGCGAAGTTCCTCGTGGTGTCGTTCACCACCGATTGGCGCTTCTCACCTGCGCGTTCGCACGAGATCGTGCATGCCCTGCTGCACAACCGTCGCGACGTGAGCTACGCCGAAGTCACCTCCGACCACGGCCACGATTCCTTCCTGATGGAAGATGAGCAG
>JAVBYP010000221.1 GCA_030823965.1 Sideroxydans sp. | reverse complement strand
CAACCGATTGTGCGCGCCACAGCGAATATCACGGTGAACATATTGAGCGGGATGCCGATGGCGCGCAGCACGATGCCTGAATAGAAGTCCACGTTCGGATACAACTTGCGCTCGATGAAGTAAGGATCGTTCAGCGCGGTCTTTTCTAATTCCATCGCCAAAGCGAACAACTTATCGTTCTCAAGGTTCAACTCTTTCAGCACTTCGTAACAGGTCTGGCGCATCACGGCGGCACGTGGATCCATGTTCTTGTACACGCGATGGCCAAAGCCCATCAGTTTGTATTTTTTGTCCTTCACACCTTGAACATACTCTGCGACACGTGATGGGTCGCCGATCTCTTCCAACATCTTCAATGCCGCCTCGTTCGCACCGCCGTGGGCTGGGCCCCACAAAGCGGCGATGCCCGAAGCGATACAGGCGAATGGGTTCGCGCCGCTGGAACCTGCCAAACGAACGGTGGAGGTCGAAGCGTTCTGCTCGTGGTCGGCATGCAAGATGAGGATACGTTCCAAGGCACGCACCAAGATCGGATTCGGAACATAGTCTTCCGCTGGCGTGGCGAACATCATGTACATGAAGTTCTCCACAAAACCAAACTTGTTCTTGGGGTACATGAACGGCTCGCCGACACTGTATTTGTGCGTCATCGCCGCGATGGTCGGCACTTTCGCCAGTAGGCGTTGCGCTGAGATCTCACGATGTTGTGGATTATTGATGTCTAGCGAATCGTGATAGAACGCGGACAACGCGCCCACCACCCCTACCATCACCGCCATCGGATGTGCGTCACGACGGAAACCGTTGAAGAAACGTGCCAACTGGTCGTGCACCATGGTGTGGTGCGTGATGCTGTTGACGAATTTGGCTTTTTGCTCTGCCGTAGGGAGTTCCCCGTTCAACAGTAGATAGCAGACCTCCAAGAAATCCGACTTCTCAGCCAACTGCTCGATAGGGTAACCACGGTAGTAGAGCAAGCCTGCATCACCGTCGATGAAGGTGATGTCGGAGGTGCAACTGGAAGTCGCGAAGAACGCTGGGTCATAAGTGAACACACCCAGCTTGCTCAAGGTGCGGATATCGATGACATCGGGACCGAGCGTACCGGACAAGATTGGGAACTCGATGCTACGACCATCATCCAGAGTCAGTGTTGCGACGCGTTGTTTTTCCATTTTCATCTCACCCTTATCAAGCTTGCTTCAACCATTCCAACACTTCGCGCTGATGCGCTTGTGTCAGCTCTTTGTTACCCGTGACCGTATCCCACAGATCGTTATCTGCCATATCCAATAATTCGTCGAACACGATACGTTGCTGCTCATTCAACTTCGGATAGCGGTGTTCGACGAAACGCCCCAATACGATATCCAACTCCAACAGTCCGCGCCTGCAGCGCCAACGCAGGCGCTGCAATTCGACAGGATCATCCGTACTCATACTGCGCGCTTCACCATCATGTCTTTGATCTTGCCGATGGCTTCCGTAGGGTTCAGTTCTTTTGGACACACGTCCGCACAGTTCATGATGGTGTGGCAACGGAACAAGCGATATGGATCCTCAAGGTTATCCAAGCGCGCAGCTGTATCTTGGTCGCGGGTATCGGCGATGAAACGATATGCCTGCAACAGACCTGCTGGGCCCACGAATTTATCAGGATTCCACCAGAAAGAAGGACATGCTGTCGTGCAACAACCGCACAAGATGCACTCGTATAGACCATCCAACTCCAAACGATCCTTGGGGGATTGCAGACGCTCCGTCTCGGGCGGAGGATCGTTGTTCACCAGATACGGCTTGATGGAGTGATACTGTTTGAAGAACTGCGTCATATCGACGATCAGGTCGCGAATGACTGGCAACCCAGGCAAAGGACGAATCTCGATAGGCTGCTTGAGAGATGACAGTGACGTGATACAAGCCAAACCATTACGGCCATTGATGTTCATCGCATCCGAACCACAGACACCTTCGCGGCATGATTTACGGAAGCCTAAGCTGTCATCTTGCTTGCGCAACATCATCAATGCATCGAGCAACATGGCGTCGCCCGATTCCATGTTCAACTCGAAGTCTTGCATGTAGGGTGCGCTATCGACGTCGGGGTTGTAGCGGTAGATACGGAATCTCATCTTATCGCTCCTAGTAGACACGCGCTTTGAGCGGGAAGGTTTCAACGGTCAGCGGTTTCAGGCGCACTGGCTTGTAATCCAGACGATATCCTTCGCTGTAATACAAGGAGTGCTTCAACCAATTCTTGTCATCACGCTCTTGGAAGTCTTCACGCGCATGCGCGCCACGGCTTTCTTTGCGCGCTTCCGCCGCCGTCATGGTTGCTTGCGCCACTTCGATCAGGTTATCCAACTCAAGCGCTTCGACACGTGCGGTGTTGAAAACCTTGCTCTTGTCTTTGATCTCGGTATGACGAACGCGCTCGGCCACTTCGCGGATCTTCTTCACACCTTCAACCATCAGATCAGGGAAACGGAAAACGCCGCAATGCAACTGCATCACTCTGCGCATCTCATCGCCCACGTCTGAGACAGACTCACCATTCTTCTGTTCTTCCAAGCGAGCCAGACGCGCCAAGGGACGATCCGTCGCATCGGCTGGCAATGGTTTGTGGTTAAGATTAGTTTTCAGATCTTCAATTATCTGGCGTGCTGCTGCGCGACCGAACACGATGAGATCGAGTAGTGAGTTACAGCCCAAGCGGTTCGCACCATGCACCGATACACAAGCGCACTCGCCCACCGCATAGAAACCTTGCACAGGCACATCAGGTGCCGTGCCTTGGGGCACGACGACTTGACCGTGGTAATTAGTCGGGATGCCGCCCATCATGTAGTGCGCAGTCGGCACCACAGGGATAGGAGATTGGGATGGATCGACATGCGCGAACTTAAGGGCGATGTCGCGGATACCGGGCAGGCGATGGCGGATGACATCATCACCCAAGTGATCGAGTTTGAGCAAGACGTGGTCGCCATGAGGGCCGCAACCGCGGCCTTCTTTGATCTCGGTCGCCATCGCACGCGACACCACGTCGCGGCTGGCCAAGTCTTTGGCGGTCGGTGCATAACGTGGCATGAAACGTTCGCCATCCTTGTTCACCAGATAACCGCCCTCACCGCGCACACCTTCGGTGATGAGTACTCCAGCACCGTGTACTCCTGTCGGGTGGAACTGATAGAACTCCATATCCTCTAGCGGGATGCCTGCACGTGCCGCCATGCCCAGACCATCACCGGTATTGATGTAGGCATTGGTGCTAGCGGAGAAGATGCGCCCCGCTCCGCCAGTCGCGAACAAAGTCGCGCGGGCTTGCAGGATCATCACTTCGGAAGTCTCGATCTCCATCGCGACCACGCCCAACACGTCTCCGTCTTGGTCACGGATCAGGTCGAGTGCCATCCATTCCACGAAGAAGTTGGTATTGGCGCGCACGTTCTGTTGATAGAGGGTGTGCAGCAAAGCATGACCAGTACGGTCAGCGGCGGCACAAGCGCGCGGCACAGGGTTCTTGCCGTAATCCTGCATGTGTCCACCGAAGGGGCGTTGATAGATCTTGCCGCTGTCCAAACGGTCGAAAGGCATACCGAAGTGTTCCAACTCATAGACCACTTCCGGTGCTGCACGACACATGTATTCGATGGCATCTTGGTCGCCTAGATAGTCCGAACCTTTGACGGTGTCGTACATATGCCAGTGCCAGTTGTCTTCATTGACGTTACCCAATGATGCTGCGATACCACCTTGTGCTGCAACGGTGTGTGAGCGTGTAGGAAAGACCTTGGACAGGACCGCGACTTTGAGCCCCGCCTCCGAGAGCGTAAGCGCCGCGCGCATCCCTGCACCACCGGCACCTACCACCACTACGTCGAATGTTCTTTTTGTTATCGTCATTTCTTTAGAGTCCCCAGAGTATCTGCATAGACCAGATCACATACAAGATCAGCGCAAGTATCACCGATACATGAATCAATAAACGAACGAACGCAGGCTTCACATAGTCCATCACTATGTCGCGCACGCCGATCCACGCGTGGTAGAACAGGCTGAGCAAGAACAACAGGGAGAAGGTGCGCATCAGGTTGCCAGAGAACAACCCCGCCCAAGTGTCATATCCGAATGATGGCTGCATCAGCAATATCACCACGACCACGACGGCATAGATCGCCATCACCACAGCGGTGACACGTTGCACCAACCAGTCGCGCAGGCCGTAGTGCGCGCCTGTTACGATACGATTCACCATAGTTTCACTCCCAACACGATGGTCAACGAAAGACTCACCAACATCACCCACTTGCTACTGCTGCGTGCCACAGAGATGTGCGAGAGCATATGAAGATCGATGGCGAGGTAACGCAAGCCGGCACAAAAATGATGCAAGAACGCCCACATCAATCCAAGCAACGCTAATTTCAAAATCGGATGCGAAAGCACCTCGGTAAGATTGGTGTAAGTCTCGATCGAGCGCAGACTTTGATCGAAGATGAAAAGCAGCAAGGGTAACGCTACGAAGAGCACCGCCCCACTGATGCGATGCAGGATGGAGACGATGCCAGGAAGTGGGAGTTTGATCTTATGGAGGGCTAGATGCTTAGGTCTTATCTTGTTCATTGTCATTTCATCCAGAGCCAAAAAATCGAATGGCGCAATCCTACACCTCCGCATGGCGAGTGCAAAGTAATCGGACTATGATGTGGGCGAAAATTAATAATCGTATATTCGATTTCCAATACTTCTTGTCGCTATACTTCTTAAACACTCAACCACAGAGAGGGCATCATGAAAGCACCTATCCGCGTCACCATCACCGGAGCAGCAGGACAGATCGGTTACAACATGTTGTTCCGTATCGCCAATGGCGACATGCTTGGTAAAGAGCAGCCAGTGATCTTGCAATTGCTGGACATCCCTGCTGCCCAGCAAGCGCTGCGTGGTGTCGCGATGGAGTTGGAAGACTGTGTATTCCCAATGTTGCAACAGGTCATCACCACCGATGACCCTCGTGTCGCCTTCCGCGACACTGAGGTCGTGCTCTTGGTCGGTGCGCGTCCACGTAGCAAAGGAATGGAACGCAAAGACCTGCTGGAAGCCAACGGCGCTATCTTCTCCGAGCAAGGTCGCATCCTGAATGAGGTCGCAGCACGCCATGTCAAAGTCTTGGTCGTAGGCAACCCAGCCAACACCAACGCGCTGATCTGCATGAAGAACGCCCCCGATCTCGACCCCCGCAACTTCAGCGGCATGATGCGTTTGGACCACAACCGAGCCATCGCACAAGTGGCGCTCAAACTCTTCCAACCGATACAAGACATCAAGAAGATGGTCGTCTGGGGTAACCACTCGGGCACCCAGTATCCAGACCTATCGCACTGCGAGATCCGTGGCCGTAAAGTATTGGATGTGTTGCAGGATCAGGATTGGGTCGAGAACTCATTCATCCCCACCGTGCAAAAACGCGGCGCGGCAGTGATCGAAGCGCGCGGCTTGAGCAGTGCGGCAAGTGCGGCCAATTCGGCCATCTCGCACATGCATGACTGGTTGTTACGCTCCCACCATAACGATTGGGTCACCATGAGCGTGCCATCCGATGGCAGCTATGGCATTCCGGAAGGCGTCATCTATGGACTCCCCGTGACTTGCCGCAATGGTCACTACACCATCGTGCAAGGCTTACCCATCAGCGACACAGGACGCAAACACATGATGGATAGTTATGCCGAACTACTTGCCGAGCGCGATCTAGTGAAACACTTGCTTGGATGATCGTTATAAATAGTTGTGAAAAAAGGCCGCTTTTATCAAGCGGCCTTTTGATTTAGGTCATCTACCCCTACACGATCACTGTACTTCTCGGCGATCTCAATGAACTCACCCTGTATCGCCACAAAAGCGTCAACGATATCAGGATCGAAATGCTTGCCACTGCCTTCGATGATGATGGCGGCAGATTCTGCGTACCCCATCCCTGATTTATACACACGCCTGCTCAGCAACGCATCATAGACATCGGCGACTGCCATCAATCGGGCTGGGATGGGAATGTCGTCTCCTTTTAGACCGAATGGGTAGCCGCTGCCATCCCATTTCTCATGATGCCCCAGTGCGATCTGGCGTGCGATCCTCAAGAACACACTCTTGGTATTGACCCTATCTTCAGCTGCAGCGATCGCATTCCCACCAAGTGTGACATGGGTCTTCATCACCTCGAACTCTTCCGGCGTCAACTTGCCCGGCTTGAGCAAGATGTGGTCAGGGATGCCGACCTTACCGATGTCATGTAACGGAGCCAATTTGTAGAGCATCTCGATGTTGTCTGCAGTGAGAAAGTCTTTGAACCGAGGGTGATAGCGCAAGCGCAACCCAAGGCTCCTCATGTAGTTCTGAGTGCGTCGAATATGGTTCCCCGTCTCATTATCGCGAGTCTCGGCCAAGGAGGACAAAGCAAGGATAGTCGTATCCTTGATAGTCTCGATCTCTTCCGTCCTGCTCAGTAGTTGGGCTGTACGATCTTGGACCATCGCCTCCAGTTTGGAGCTGCCGTTCTTCAAGACAATATTCGCGATCTCAAGACGCATCTTGGCATCTTCGATCTCTACTTTTTGTGCCGAGAGTTGTTGCAGCAGATTCAAATTCTCGAATCGTTGATTCAATGAAAGCTTGAACGTCTTGTACAAACCTCGTCCTGCGAACCCCATCACTATCGAGAACAATAAGATCATCGAAACCAAGATGTAGTGGACAGTATCCCCCTCAAGTCCGACCCTTATGATGAGCGGTATCAAGACCGCGACCAAGTAGGTGATCAATGCAGGCGGGTGCACAGGATTCATAGTCACCGCACCTGCAGAGACGCCAAGCAGGATACAGATGAGCAGGCTCTGATAGGTCAAATCCGCGGGGAAGAACAGGATAGCGGCGGCACCCCACATCGCTCCCGAAACCAGTGATGAGAAAGTGAAATGGCGATGCCATGATCGACATTGATCGAGCGTGTCCAACAACCCCTTATACATCGCCCATCTCGCCAACTCATAGGCATGTAATACGTAACACAGCCCCAACCAAAGCAGGAGCACCTCATGCTGAGCATGATCCCAGAACAGCCACACAAAAAGCGGCTCCAACCCAACTTGACTCAGGATCAGCGAAGGATACATCTCCATTCGCGTACGCAACTGCTCGGCACGGATATTGAGATTATCCGCATCAATGGAAAAACTGAAATTCTTGATTTTTTCAGAGAGGCTCATCGATCGTTCAGACAGTAGGTCACACACACGGCTACTGTCAGAACCCCAAAGAATATTGAGCGGATTGCTGATCTTCAGCCGAACACGTGAACAAGTGTCTTCTCTATCAAATGTGACCGCAATATGCCAAATGGCCTATATATCTAAGCAAAAAGATATAGATACCGGCCTATACCTTTTTACAGACAAGGCCGAATCCTCCGCCCTGTGTGCGGAAATTGGTGGTTTGCCCTTGGTATAGGCGTGCAGCGATGAGCTGGATGTGTCCAGCATAGACATAGCAACGTACGTCATATTTCAACGATAGGGCTTCTTCGCCCACCTTCACAGCGCATTCACCTGGAACGGCCAGCCGTTGCGCCACGTAATCGGACTGCATGATCTCCTCGAACACACGCTTGGTGACCTTGTCGCCGCGATATGCGCCCTTGCTGCCATATCCACTCATCGGTTTAAAGAACCACTGCTTGCGCTCCGCCCACCATTGCTCTGCCTCTTCGGCTCGGACGAACTTTGTCTCGGGGACGCCTGACAGCAAAGCATCGATACTGACTTGCGAGATACCCTCTGCTTGCAAGCGATGTACATCAGAAAATAGAGCCAACTTTCGCTTGTCCGCATAACGTCCATAGTGCTCAGGGTTCGGCGTCAATACGACCTGATTCATCTCCCAAGCTGTACGGATGTGCGGATAGCGAGTCAGGTCGAAATCGGTCAGGCGGTTATAGATCAAGTCGATGCGTTGTCCATCGACATATAGATCCTCTTCACGCACATGTAACTTTGCAGGGTCGACGATGTAGGTCGTGATGCCTGCACGTTCGAGTATTTGCTTCGCCAACAGGAATTCCGGATAGAGGAACTGCGATTCTGGATCCTCGTCCACGATGGCGATGGACCTCAGCGGCGCATCGCCGCGTACCCGTTGCCATTCGTTGCGGAACATCTGGATGAAGGTCTGCTCAAGATCCACAGCAGTAGCCGCACCGACACGCTGGCTTTCAATCAGCAGCGCATTGAGAAACGCCCCGCCCGCATTGGTATTGACCTCGATGAGGTGGACACCTTGCTCATTCACATGGAAGTCATAGCCATAGAACACACCGAGCGCCGTATTCGATTCCGCTTCGCCCACCACCTCTTCCACAGCCTTGATGACCGCGCGCATCTTGTCGATCTGCGCAGCTTCCAGATGCAGTAAGGCATTTGAGAACAATTGATGTTGGATAGGAGCTATCGCTTGCGCGAACGCTCCTCCTTCAAGAGTGATCCTATCTTTGAGTGCTTGCCGATCGATCTCGGCAGGCGAGGCTATCGTTGCAGTCACTTGTTCGTTATTTGATTCCAAGCATGTCTTTCTTCAAATCGTTCTGCACCGGATTCTCACCCAGCCATATCTTCAGCAAAGCGCGATTGATGTTCGCACCTTCCACCACACCACGCTCTTTGCCATTGATGGTCACCTTGGTACCCACTGCCGGCACATAATCCAGATAGATCGTGTCGCTAGGACTCACGCCCGAGACTGAATCAAAGATCGCGTAGAATTTCTTCATCCCCGCGTCGATGGCGGTCAGCTCTGCTGGGCTGTGGTTCGCTTCGATAGCGTCTTTGAAGGCATTCAACAACTTCTCCGACTTCATCCCATACAGCATGTGCAATGCCACACGCTTCGCTCCCGCATCGGCGAGCACTGCATCGGCGCTATTCGTGGTCTTACCCAGATATAGCGCTGCGACATACACATCGATGATCACCCTGACACGCGTCCCCGCGCCGTTCAATTGCAGCGAAGCACCTGCCACCTGCGCCGTATCGGGCACGTTCACATCACCCACGAAACGTGCATGCACATTCAAGCTCAACAACAGACCACAGACCAACACCAGTAATTTATTCATCTTCACCCCTTCACTTAAAGTGCTTCAAACACACCCGCTGCGCCCATACCCGTGCCGATACACATCGTCACCATGCCGTACTTCTGTTTGCGGCGACGCAATCCATGCAACAACGTCGCCGTACGGATCGCCCCTGTCGCGCCGAGTGGGTGCCCCAAGGCGATGGCACCACCCAGTGGATTGACAATCTCCGGGTTCAAGCCAAGGTCTCCGATGACGGCCAACGACTGAGCGGCGAACGCTTCGTTCAGCTCTATCCAATCCATCTGATTCAGATTCAATCCCGCCACCTTCAATGCGCGCGGGATCGCTTCTTTCGGGCCGATGCCCATGATCTCAGGTGGCACACCCGCCACACTGAAGCTGTGGAACTTACCGATGGGCGTAAGGTTGTAACGCTTCAATGCCTCCTCAGAACACAACAACACCGCACCTGCACCATCCGACATCTGCGAGCTGTTACCCGCCGTCACCGATCCTTTTTGCGCGAACACCGTCTTCAGTTTGCTCAATGCTTCCAAGGTCGTATCTGCACGCGGGCCTTCGTCTTGCACCACATCACGCGCTTTGATCCTCACCTCACGCGTCGTCATAT
>JAVBYP010000054.1 GCA_030823965.1 Sideroxydans sp. | reverse complement strand
TATACTGCGTCGCTCGTGATTGAGTTTGTCCAACTTGGCGGCGATCTCATTCGCCTCGTTCTCATCATCGGTGAGCAGGCAACGTATGCCTAAGCTCATATCATCCAATCGACCCGCTGCATTCAAGCGTGGTCCGACGACGAAACCAAGTTCGAACGATGATGCCTGAGAGGGGATCTTGCGCGCGACTTGCAACAAGGCGCGCATCCCGGCACAACTGCGTCCCGCACGGATGCGTTGCAAACCTTGCTGGACGAGGATGCGGTTATTGCTGTCTAGTTTGACTACGTCCGCCACCGTGCCGAGTGCGACAAGGTCGAGCAGATTGCCTAGGTTGGGTTCGGTCTTACCCTCGAAAAAGCCACGTTTGCGCATCTCCGCGCGTACTGCCATCAACACGTAGAACATCACGCCGACACCCGCCAGATTCTTACTGGGGAAATCACAGCCATGCTGATTGGGATTCACGATGCACTGTGCATCAGGAGTCGTGTCTCCGGGCAAGTGGTGGTCGGTGACTAATACTTGCATACCGAGACGTTGCGCTTCTGCTACGCCTTCCACGCTAGCGATACCGTTATCTACGGTCAGCAAGATATCGGGTGTCGACTCTTTCGCAAGACGAACGATCTCCGGAGTCAATCCATAACCGTATTCGAAACGATTCGGCACGATGAAGTCGATACGAGCGCCTAGCGAACTCAAGCCGCGTACCCCAACGGCACAAGCCGTAGCACCATCCGCATCGTAATCCGCCACGATCAATATCTTTTTCTGATCTGCGATGGCATCGGTCAGCAGACTTGCCATCTTTTCTGCATTCATTAGTTCACTGAAGGGGAGCAGATGCTTGATGTCGGTATCGAGTTCGTTGACATCCGCTATGCCTCTGGCGGCATAGATGCGAGCCAGCAACGGCGCGATGCCAGAAGTTTCAAGATAGGCCGCAGTGACTGCAGAAAAGGGGCGTTGGGTGATCTTGCTCATAAGTCGCGCCAGTGTAGCAGAGGGGTGGTCGTCTTTTGAGGTCAGTTCGGGTAGAATGCCGCCCACTTTTTATACGACACAGGCATTCATCGTGGCATTGATAGTTCAGAAATACGGCGGCACTTCCATGGGTAGCCCCGAGCGCATCAAGAACGTTGCGAAGCGCGTTGCAAGATACAAGGCGCAAGGTCATCAAGTCGTGGTCGTGGTCTCCGCGATGAGTGGTGAGACCAATCGCTTGATCGCCTTGGCTAAGGAGATACAAGCACACCCCGATCCGCGTGAACTCGATGTGGTCATCTCCACAGGTGAGCAGGTCACTATCGGCCTGTTGGCGATGGCGTTGAAAGACGCAGGGATGGATGCCAAGAGCTACACCGGTGCGCAGGTGAAGATCTTGACCGACAACGCTTTCACTAAAGCGCGCATCGTCAGCATCGACGAACAGAACATTCGCGCCGATCTCTCCAACGGCAAGGTGGTCGTAGTCGCAGGATTCCAAGGAATGGACGAAGCGGGCAACATCACCACGCTGGGGCGCGGAGGTTCGGATACGACAGGTGTCGCCATCGCCGCAGCATTGCGAGCAGATGAGTGTCAGATCTACACCGACGTGGATGGCGTGTACACCACCGACCCGCGCATGGTGCCGGAAGCACGCCGCCTGAAGAGCATCACTTTCGAAGAGATGTTGGAGATGGCGAGCTTGGGTTCTAAGGTTCTGCAGATCCGCTCGGTCGAGTTCGCTGGGAAATATAAAGTCAAATTGCGTGTGCTCTCCAGTTTCACTGATGAGGGCGAGGGCACGCTGATCACATTCGAGGAAGGCAATAAAATGGAACAGGCAATCATCTCTGGTATCGCATTCAATCGCGATGAGGCAAAGATCACCGTTATTGGTGTGCCCGACAAACCTGGCATCGCATATCAAATTCTGGGCCCCGTTTCCGATGCGAACATCGACGTGGATATGATCATCCAAAACGTTGGCGTGGATGGCTCGACAGATTTCTCATTTACAGTTCATCGCAATGAGTTCAACAAGGCGATGGATATCCTCAAAAACAAAGTGCAGCCACATATCGGTGCGCGTGATGTGGTGGGGGATAACAAAGCAGCCAAGGTTTCAGTCGTTGGTGTGGGCATGCGTTCGCATGTGGGCATCGCCAGCAAGATGTTCCGCACATTGGCCGAAGAGGGCATCAACATCCAGATGATCTCGACCTCTGAGATCAAGATTTCCGTTGTCATCGACGAGAAATATCTGGAGCTTGCAGTGCGCGTTCTGCACAAATCTTTCAATCTAGAACAAGAAGACGCATAAATCGTTTGACCACCTAGGCCTGAATCAGTATCATTCGCGGCCTTCGGAGAGGTGGCCGAGTGGTCGAAGGCACGCCCCTGCTAAGGGCGCATCTGGGCAAAACCCGGATCGAGGGTTCGAATCCCTCCTTCTCCGCCACAACAGTATCAACCGTTTTACATGCGCCCGTAGCTCAGCTGGATAGAGTACTTGGCTACGAACCAAGGGGTCAGGAGTTCGAATCTCTTCGGGCGCACCAACAAATCAAGGGGTTAGGCAGAGATGCTTAACCCCTTGTTCTTTTTTGCGTGACTTTTTGCGTGACTTTTTGCGTGACTTTTTGCGTGACTTTTTTCATTTTCAACCGTTCACTACTCGCAAAAGCGTGCACGTTCCCTGGCGATCCAAAACTAGGTTGCTAATCTTTATCAGCCTGCCAATGTCGGCCGAGGCATAGTGTTCCGATATCGATGCGGATTTGTGACCAAGCAGTGCGTTGCGATCCTCTTGGCTAACATTAGATAGTCGTAACCGACTAGCATAGGTATGGCGAAGGTCATGAACTCGCAAGTTTGCGAAACCGGGCATCGCTTCTCTCATGAAGCCGCGCAATTCCTTACTGATCAACACCCCGCGCTGCCCTTTTTTCAGTAACTCATTCGGAATCTTCCGTGTCCCGTCTTTGGTATATAGCGCCATTGCAGCTCGCACTCTTGCTTTATCCCAAGCTGAGTTATTCATCCCATCGATGCGATGTCCATCGTAGGTAAATACATAGTCGAATTCAGTGGGATTTTTTGGATTGGCAACGTACTTTTTTATACCAGCTTCCTTTAGTCGTTGAGCTCGTAATGCACGCTGACTTTCGACGATTGACCAGGCGGCATCATTCAAAATTAGCACGTGTTCGACATCAGTTTTGAACTCACCTTTGTGGACGATGAACACACTCCTGCCGACTTCAGGTATTGGCACCTCCCAGTCCCATCGCAGCCCACAAATATTATCGTCACGCAATCCTGTGTTGATACCAAACAAAGACATTGTCTGAAGATGCGGGGGGAGTTCAGGAATGAAGTAATCCTGTTCATCCCAACTCAGTGGGTGAGGTGGCCTGCGGTTCTCGGTTTCCTTTTTCAACAATGGCGGGGCTATTAAAAGCAATGGCTTCCCGTATTCATCGCGCCAAGCTCGGGCAGCTCTTGTCAGAATGGTGCAAACCACCTCCAGAGCCCTATTGATTGTGGTTGGGCTAACTTCCTCTTGCCGGCGTGCCTCTTTGAACGGTTCAAGAGTTCCGTCATGAATTAGATCCAATGGAAGAGTCCCAATGAATGGGAGGAGCGCGTTGATATGAGTGGCGATGGTATCTAATGAGTCCTTGTCTTGTGACTCTATTAAATAGCGCGCTGCGCCGTCTGCAAACAAAGCGCAAGTGTCCTTTCTGCCATACTGCTTGAATTTCCTTTCTCTGATTTCTTCTGAGAGGCGCAGTTCTGCTTCTTCTTGGGAGATGTCGCCGAGCCGGATATGGATGCGCTCTCCCTTGAATATCTTGTCGATGATTCTGATGCCGTTTTCGAATTTGATCCCAGATGTTCGTGTCTTTGCCACGGTGCCTCCTTGGCGGGTGGTTTCCCTTTTGTTCGTTTATGGTGAGTCATCCATGCATCTAAATCAACTCGGTCGAATCCAACCCCTCGCGAACCGATCGGAATTTCAATCAGGTATGGGCGCACCTCAGCATCAAACACCTCGCGGCACATGCCAAGGTAGGCAGGTGCTAGGGATAATCTGATGATGAGTGGGGTGAAATTCATGAGTGAAGAATACAAGCAAAAATTTCGATTTCTGTTTCAAGAAACATCGATTTTCATCACTATTTGATTTTTTTTCAGATAGCAGACGCCCCCCATAAATGGGCTCTTCGGAAAGTAGTGTGGAAGACGGTGACATTCGGGGGTGGATCTGGCGAAGCTGGAGGAGTGACTGGCGAATCAGGCACTTTAACCGGCAAAGAGTTTGCATATATTCGAATTAGTTGATACATTGACAATTGATTAACAAGGACTTATCTATTCGCTCAACTGGCAACTGAACCGGCAAGTATGCTAACAAATAAACCTCAAACAATCGCGCAATATACGCATCCGCGCCAGTTCGAACCCTTGCTGCCTCAGCAACGTTTGGATGAACTGCGCACGCGTACGCGGGCTGTCGTGGAAAAGTCATTCCAACTGGC
The DNA here is from genome assembly GCA_030823965.1 of Sideroxydans sp. Classification (GTDB taxonomy): domain Bacteria; phylum Pseudomonadota; class Gammaproteobacteria; order Burkholderiales; family Gallionellaceae; genus Sideroxyarcus. The sequence continues at coordinate 5,262 of JAVBYP010000054.1, read as the reverse complement.
CAGCAGAGCTCATCCAACGACTATTGCAAGTTTGCGCGAACTGGTCAGAGCAATGAATTCCTATTATTCCAACCGGATCGAGGGACAGAGCACTCATCCGCTAAACATTGCACGGGCTCTGCGCAAGGACTTTTCAGACAAACCCGATGTTGCGCAGCTACAGCGCTTGGCGCTCGCGCATATTGATGCTGAGTGCATACTGGAACAACGGGTTGCTAAAGGCGAAAACGCATTGAGTTCGGCGTTTCTAGTGCAGGCGCATGAAGAGCTCTATGTTCGTCTGTCTACCGCAGACCGAACCACGGTTGATGGCATGGTCGTCAAGCCGGGATTCTTGCGGACGGATCAGGTGGCCATAGGTCGTCACGAACCGCCGCTATGGTCTTCCGTGCCTGACTTCCTCGCCAGAATGGATGAAGTGTATTTGCGGGACCATTCTCTGGACGACATTCTGATCAGAATAGCCTCCGCACATCACAGGGCGGCATGGGTTCACCCCTTCTATGATGGCAACGGCCGAGCCGTGCGGTTACAAACCCACTGTGCCCTTTGGCCTATAAGTGCCGGCCTGTGGTCTATGAGTCGTGGGCTCGCGCGAAACCGCGATACCTACTACGCCAAACTCCATGCGGCAGATGATCATCGCCAGGGAGATCTGGACGGGCGCGGAAACCTGAGCGAGAAGATGCTCTGGGAATGGTGTGAGTGGTTCATTGCCATTGCAGAGGATCAGGTGAACTTCATGACCAAGATGTTGAGTTTGGACGAAATGAAGGCGCGCATCTCGGCGTTGGTGATCTTTCGCTCTCAATTCGACAAGGGAATTCGTGAAGAAGCCATTGTTCCTCTCTTCCACATGTTCCTCGCAGGCCCTATGGCACGAGGCGAATTCCAACAAATGACCGGATTGGGTGAACGTACGGCGCGATCGCTGTTATCCAAACTGATCGAGACTGGGTTGGTAGTCAGCCAAGGACATACTGCGCCTGTTCAAATTGCATTTCCGCTCGATGCATTGCAGTTCCTTTTGCCTGAGCTTTATCCGGAAGCGGCAACTCAGGCACCGGAATAATCACACACCCGCCTGCACGTTCGTTTCCCACACTGAAATCCGAAGAGCCCATAAATGTCCGTCGAGCCACCAAATCTGTCCTATGAACCACCAAATTTGTCCGTCTAACCGAACATCAAAACCCTTCCATGACTTGCTAAGTCATTGTTTCCATACGTGGTGAATTTGTGAGCGTGAGCCTTAAATTCCTTCCCCATAAATGTCCGTCGAGATATTCTGTTGGCTCATTTCCCATTGGAAAGAATAAGTTAGCGGTGTCTGGTAAAATCAAAAGATGACCCGAACCGAACTAATTCATCGCCTTTCCGCCTCCTTTCCTCAATTGACTGCCGACGATGTGGAGGAGTCAGTCAAACTCATCCTCGGTGAGCTATCGAATACCTTGGCCAAAAAGGGCAGAGCGGAGATACGCGGGTTCGGGAGTTTCACTGTCAATCGTCGTCCAGCTCGGAACGGTAGGAATCCAAAGACTGGCCAGTCCGTGAAGGTGCCGGCCAAGGATGTCCCTCACTTCAAGGCAGGGAAGGAATTGCGGGAGAGGGTGGATCAGTAGCAGGTATAGACCGAGGTCTATATATTCTTGGAAAAGCGTCTAGCCTGTTTGACTGATAAGATTCGACAGTGAAAATCAACTGGCATAGAACATGGCACTAACTACAAACGAGATCCGCAAACGCCTCAACGCATTCGCCAAGGAGCAGAAGGGCGCAAGCAACGAACGCAGCCAAGCCCAAACCTTCTGGCTGCGTTTTTACGAGTGCTTTGGCATACGCGATGTGAGCGCGGCAATCTATGAGCAGTCAGTTAAGAAACTTGGCGGCGCTCAAGGCTTCATTGACAGCTTCATCCCAGGCAAGCTCATCGTCGAACATAAGAGCCGAGGCAAGGACCTTGATGCGGCATTTACTCAAGCCTCTGATTACTTCCTTTCGCTGAAGGAAGAGGAACGTCCCCGATACATCATCACAAGCGATTTCGCTCGAATACGCCTTTATGACCTTCAAGCAGGGGGCGGTTATCGCCAATGCAAACTGTCCGAGCTGGCCAAGAAGGCTGACTGGTTCTTGTTTCTTGTTGAAGGCGAGATAACAGACTTCACGGAAGAGTCGGAGGCAGACAGGAGCGCGGCCTACGCGATCAGTAAGCTGCACGAATCATTGCTCAGAGCCAACTTCAAAGGGCGCAAGCTTGAGGTCCTTCTGACTCGGTTGCTGTTCTGCTTGTTCGCTGAAGACACCGGAATCTTTGGTGAGAATGGGCAGTTCCGTCGCCTCGTCGAGGGAACACGACCAGATGGGAAAGACTTAGGCGGGGCAATCGCCGAGCTGTTCCAAGTATTGAACACACCTGAGGAAGACCGTCAGAAGAACCTCGATGAGGCGCTGATGCGCTTCGCGTACATCAACGGCAATCTCTTCGGCGAGAAGTCCGATATCCCATCTTTCGACAGTGAGCTTCGAGACCAGCTTCTCGCGTGCGCGAAGCTTGATTGGAGTGGCATATCACCGGCGATCTTTGGTGCGATGTTCCAAGGCGTTCTGGAAGAACACAACCCAGATGGTGCCGACAGCAGTAATCGCAAGGCATCACGCCGCGAACTCGGCGCGCACTACACCAGCGAGCGCAACATCCTCCGCGTCATCAATCCACTTTGCATGGATGATCTTCGGGCAGAGCTATCCAAGGTGAAGCGTAATAAGAAGCTCCTGCAAGCCTTCTACGACAAGCTCCCTACATTGACCTTCTTCGACCCTGCATGCGGGTGCGGAAACTTCCTCGTAATCGCTTTCCGCGAATTGCGGCAGCTTGAGATGGACACCATCGAGGCGATGAGTGATGTAGGACTGACAAAGGGCGGCTTGCTCGATGTCTCTACTCTGTGCCGGGTGAAGGTGAACCAGTTCTACGGTATCGAGATCGACGAGGCCGCTGCACACATCGGGCGCGTTGCACTTTGGATCACAGACCACCAGATGAACCTGGAGGCGGCAGATCGGTTCGGCACGACACGTCCAACTGTGCCTTTGGTAGACAGCGCCACGATAGTCTGTGGCAACTCGCTGAGGATTGATTGGAACGAGGTGATACCGGCAGAGCAGTGTAGCTATGTGATGGGTAATCCGCCGTTCATTGGCCATCAGTGGCGCACACCAGAACAAATGTACGACATGGAGAGTGTCTGGGGAAGTGAAGGAAGATTCGGACGACTCGATTACGTGACGTGTTGGCACAATAAAGCAGCCAAATTTATGCATCACAATCCAGAAATTAAAACCGCTCTGGTCTCCACCAATAGTATCTGCCAAGGTGAGCAGGTTGGCATTCTTTGGGGCTATCTGCTTTCACAAGGCATACATATTCACTTTGCGCATCGCACATTCCAGTGGAGTAACGAAGGCAAAGGGGTAGCCGCCGTTCATTGCGTAATTGTTGGCTTCGGATTGAGTGAACCCAAGATTCGCACGATTTTTGAATACAGCAACAGTATTAAAGGTGAACCCACAACAGTTACTGCACGCAATATCAACCCTTATCTAGTAGATGCGCCAAATGTCATCCTGCCGTCGCGCACAAATGCACCGGCTGGGTTGCCTCAGCTCATCAAAGGAAGTCAGCCTACTGATGGAGGGCATCTAGTATTGACGGATGAGGAAAGGAAAGAATTGCTCGCTGTTGAACCACATGCGAAAAAATGGTTGCGCCCCTACATTGGAGGTGAGGAGTTTATTAACAACGGACGGCGTTGGTGTCTTTGGCTCAAAGGTGTTTCTCCCGCTGAATTAAGAGATATGCCGTTAGTTCGTGAACGGGTTCGTGGTGTAGCCAAATCGCGTCTGGAGAGTCCAACCAAAAGCGTGCAAGAAATGGCAGCCCAGCCAACGCTGTTCACTCAGGATCGGCAGCCAGACAACGATTATTTGGCCGTACCTGAAGTGTCGTCAGAGCGGAGACGCTATATTCCAATCGGATTTCTATCGAGCAAGATAGTTGCAAGTAATAAATTGCAAATCGTCCCTGATGGAACGCTTTATCACTTCGGAATTCTTTGTAGCACCATGCACAATGCATGGATGCGCTACACATCTGGCAGATTGAAGAGTGATTATAGTTATTCACCAGCGGTCTATAACAACTTCCCGTGGCCCAAATCGCTAGATGAAAAAGTCACTGCTGCCGCACAGACGATTCTAGTCGCTCGCAACCAGCATCCAGAATCATCACTAGCTGACTTATATGACCCACTATCCATGCCCCCAGAGCTTGTGAAGGCACATGCCGCACTGGATAAAGCCGTCGATGCAGTATACGGTTACAAGGGGGGCAAGGACGATGCGGCTCGTGTGGCTTACCTGTTCGAGAGATATCAAGAACTCACCAGCCTATTACCTGCGGAGAAGACAAAGAAGAAGGCGAAGAAATGATGCCGAACACCTTATTAAAGGGCCGTTGAGTATGCACGGCTATTCAATGTTGTTACTTTTAATAACGTTGTAAATATTGATAACACTGCACTCGTCAGCTTGTTGTGGAGGTGAAGAAATGAGCAATAAATTGGATCGGCATTCAGGGCTGGAAAGAAAGGCTTCTGCGTCCATCGTTGAGTTACTGCACAGGCAGGGTGCGGCAGAAATTGATTTCACTCCGCCCAGATTAGGTGAGCACCCGCAAAAAATTGATGAATTGAAGAAGAAAAAAATCATCAAATCTCATCCAAAAGGGTGAAACTGACCCCTTGATTTACAAGGCTCCGCAGGTGTATTTCTTACCGTAGGTGCGATAAAAAAGTGATGTTAAGCTGATGATAGTAAAGTAAATAAGTGCAAATAGTTGTTGACACGAGATTCGCGTTCGCAGATAATTCATCTGCCTGCCGCCTCGGGCAATAAAGACACAGGGCCTTCCGATCCGCCGAAAGGCAAAGCTGCTGGGCACCCAGCCTCAAAACAAAGAAAATCTTGTTTTGTGTTGTAAGGACAAATCCGTCCGACAAACCCATCTGAACTAAGACTTTCAAGTCTGCGCCGCCCCACACACGTCGCTCGTAAAACGCCTCAACTCGACCATTTTTTTGGCCAAGTTGGGGCTTTTTTCTGGCTACAAATATCACTTCCGGGCGGTCGCCAGTGTGGCGCTTCCCCCTCTGTTCGAAATTTTGAATTGGAGGCAGCAAATGGTTAAGGATTTTGAAG
>JAVBYP010000066.1 GCA_030823965.1 Sideroxydans sp. | reverse complement strand
GATCTCCACCGGGGCTTTGTCATCAGGATGTTCCCCTAGTGTGCGCAACACGGTGTTGCCGCCCGTTTTAGCTTGAGCCAGCAGTTCGACGGCGCGGTCTAGTGCGATGTCGAAGATGCTGTCCGAGCGTGGGATGGATTTGAACTTGCCGTCATGCCCAATGTAGGGGCCGAAACGGCCTATGTTGACGACGACTTTTTTACCTGATTCTGGGTGTAGACCAATGTCGCGTGGCAAGGAAAGCAGCTTCAAAGCATGGGCGAGATCGGCTTGTTCCAGCGGCAACTCCTTGGGCCAAGACACACGTTTTGGCTTGGCTTTCTCGCCCTCAACCACTTCACCTAACTGCACGTAAGGGCCATAAGGGCCGCGCAGCAAAAGTACCAATTGTTTTGTCTCTGGATGTTCGCCCAGCTCTTTGCGTGCTTCGCCCGCATCTTCTTCGCCACCCAGGCTACGAGTGAAATCGCACTCTGGGTATCCGGTGCAGCCGATAAAGCTGCCGCGTTTACCTAGGCGTTTAGACAGTGGCTTGCCACACTTGGGGCAGGCTTCTTCCAATATTTCGGTGCCAGGGCGATCGACGTCTTTCTTATCGACGATAAGCTTATTGAAGCCTTTCCAGAACGCATCGAGGACGGGGATCCAATCACGTTTGCCTTCAGACACTTCATCCAGTTCGTCTTCCAGATTCGCGGTGAAACCGTAGTCCACATAACGCGTGAAGTGTTCAGTGAGGAACTTGATGACGACTCGACCCACGTCGGTGGGCATGAAGCGCTTCTTGTCGAGCGTGGCGTATTCGCGCGCTTGCAAGGTGGAGATGATGGTGGCGTAAGTGGAAGGACGACCGATGCCGAACTCTTCCAACGCCTTGACCAAGCTCGCTTCTGAGAAACGTGGTGGAGGCTGGGTGAAGTGTTGTTCGCCGTAGAGTTTGTCCACCGGCAAGATATCACCTTCTACCAACGGCGGTAACTTGGCGCTGTCTTCCTCTTCTGCATCGTCCACGTCTTCCATATAGACGCTGATGAAGCCAGGGAACACCAAGGTCTGCCCAGAGGCGCGGAACAATGTGTCGTCACTACTCAAGCGGATATCGACGCTGACGGTATCGAAACGCGCGGGCGACATCTGCGAGGCGAGCGTGCGCTTCCAAACCATCTCGTAAAGACGCATCTGGTCAATGGTGAGATGGTCGCGCAGGCTTTCTGGCGTGCGCAAGACGGAGGTAGGGCGGATCGCTTCATGCGCTTCCTGCGCGTTCTTCGATTTGCTCTTGTAGGTGGGTTGCTTGCTCGGCAGGTAATCGGAGGCGAAATTGTCGCCGATATAACCACGGATCTCCGCCACCGCTTCATTCGCCAAGGTCAGCGAGTCGGTACGCATGTAGGTGATGAGACCGATGGTCTGGCCGCCGATATCGACACCTTCATACAAGGACTGAGCGGTGCGCATGGTGCGGTCTGAAGTCATGCCCAGCTTACGCACGGCTTCCTGTTGCAAGGTAGAGGTCGTGAACGGTGCGGCAGGGCTACGTTGCTTGCCCTTCTTCTCCACGCGCACCACCTTGGGGGGCAACTTTGCGTCAGCCAATTTGGCATGAATGGCATCGTATTCCTGCTGACTACCGATGCTCAGTTGATCCAGCTTCTTACCTTGGAATTGGAACAGCTTGGCCTTGAATGGAATAGTGTTCTTCTGACTATCCAGATGTACAGACCAGTATTCTTGGCTCTTGAACTTCTCGATTTCCAACTCGCGCTCGACGATGAGGCGTAGCGCTGGGCTTTGTACACGACCCGCCGACAAGCCGGGACGAATCTTGCGCCACAGTAAAGGAGACAGATTGAAACCGACTAGATAATCCAAGGCGCGGCGCGCTTGTTGGGCATTCACCAGCGGCATAGAGATCTCGCGTGGGTGAGTGACCGCTTCCTGAACGGCAGACTGAGTGATCTCGTAAAAGACCACGCGCTTCATGGTTTTCCCCTTGAGTGCGCGCTTACCTTTCAATAGTTCGGAGATGTGCCAAGCGATGGCCTCCCCTTCTCTGTCCGGGTCGGGCGCCAGCAGGATGGTGTCGCAATCAGCGGCAGCTTTGGCAATGGCATCGACGTGTTTGCTGTTGCGCGCGATGGTCTCGTAATTCATCGTATAACCGTTCTCGGTATCGACGGCGCCGTTCTTAGGGATAAGGTCGCGCACGTGACCATACGAGGCCAGGACCTCGAAATCTTTACCTAAATATTTTTTGAGTGTCTTGGCCTTGGCGGGAGACTCGACGATCAGAAGGTTCTTTGCCATTTGGGGTCAGTGTAGTTGTGCCGCCTCGGTTGGGGTAAGCAGGTCTTCGATCAACAAAGGATCGAGGTCTTCGTGCTGGTTCCAGAGCACCATCAATGCGATGAGTTTCACTTTATCTACAGATAATTTATCGCGTCCTAATGCGACCACGCGGTCGATGATCATCTCGCGCTCGATAGGCGTGATGATCTTGTTATGTTCCCAGAAGGCGATGAAACGCAACCCTTCCTCGCTCATTCGTTCAGCCTCGAAATCCGTGTAGCAACGCAAGCCGCTGTTATTGATGCTTTCAGGATAAGTGGCTTTCGAAAGTTCGCGCAGACCCGATAACCAAGTCAGCGCTTGGTTGATGTCCTCTTCCTCAAAACCCGCAGCGGTGAGCTTAGCTGAGAGGCGATTGGGTTCAGGATAACTTCCTGCATCAAAATAACTTTCGAATAAAAACAATAAGATATCGAACATAAAGGGGGTTTTCTAAGCGATTCGTTGATAAAGCCCGCCGGGTAGAGTCGCGACTGCGCCATCCAGCTCAAGTTGCAACAGGATGGCGGATAGCTCAGCTATCGTCAAGCCGCTACGCTGAGACAGTGTCTCGATATCGACCGCATCGAAGCCAAGATGAGTCAAAAGAGGATTTTCGGTGACCGCCCCAACTTGTGTCGTTACAGAAGAAAAACCCAGCTCCTCCAAGATATCCTGCGCACTTTCTACCAGTTTCGCCCCTTGTTTGATGAGGAAGTGGCAGCCCTTGGATTGCGGCGAGTGGATAGAGCCAGGGATGGCGAACACTTCCCTGCCCTGCTCCAGAGCCATGCGGGCAGTGATGAGTGAGCCGCTTTGCAGTGACGCCTCAACAACCAGACAGCCCTCGCTCAAGCCGCTGATGATGCGATTGCGGCGAGGAAAATTAGATGCAAGAGGCGGAGTCCCGAGAGGGAATTCAGAGACGATCGTTCCATGCTGCGCGAGCTGGTGGGCAAGTTCGCGGTTGGCAGCAGGGTAGACTTTATCCAAACCTGTGCCCACGACGGCGATGCTGGAACCCGAACCTTGTAAACCACCTTTGTGGGCCGCCGTGTCTATACCATGCGCCATGCCGCTGACGATACACAATCCAGATTCAGAGGCCGCTTTGGCGAAAGCTTCGGCATTGCGCACACCTTGTGCCGTTGAATTGCGGCTACCGACCACGGCCAGAGAGCGTACGTTCAATAGATCGAGGCGACCTTTTATATATAGAACTAATGGGGGATCGGAAATGTTCAGTAGTGCTTGCGGATACTCTGCATCAGCGAGCGTGATGACTCTATTGGCAGGGTCGTTCAGCCAAGCGGCTGTAGTGTCAAATAGTGAACCATCGAAATCTTCGCGTATGACTTTTGCAACGGAAGGTCTCACATATTGAGAAAGGGATGATACAGAGGCATCGAGGATCGCATCGGGTGAACCGAAGGCCTGTAGCAAATGCCGCAGACCTTCGTTACCTAGCCCCGATATCTGAGTGAGTTTGAGCCAGGACGCGAGTGAGGCGTCTAGCGACATTTACTCTGGGGTGCTTGCGCGGTCCAGCAATTGAACAGGCAACTTCGTTTCCATCACCAAGGCGTACGATACCTTGTTGAATACACGGAACACCATCACCAAACCATAGCGCATATCGGGCAACACGACGTTAGGTGTTAACCAGCCTTTAGTCTTGATCACTTCGCCTTTTTGGTAGACACCCAGCACATGTCCCACTTCGATCCCGTCACGCTGTCCTTTGTTCAACGTGATGACTGCACGTTGTCCCGCTTGTTCGACACCGCCATAGATCGAGATGATCTTAGCGTTGATATTTGTGTTGGGAGCATGCGGTAGAAAGTTCGCGGAATAGCCAGATGCGGCCTGAGCGAAGTGGTCGCCTTTGTTGATCTCCAATACTGATTTGGTGATACGCATGGTGCTTGGGTCGCCAAATTTTTCAGCAGTGGCATCGCCTAGATACAAGACTTCCTGTCCTAATTCTTCATCCGTATCGGGGTCGATAAAGGTCACGCTAGGACGATAAATCTGCCATTGTGCGCCCTTGTTCGACGGCAGGTCTTTTGCATAAGCGATGTCATTGGTGGAAAGCAAGGTGCGTTGTTCATAGGTGCCAACAAGTGTCGGAGCGGACTCTAGGTCTTCTCCCTCAACAACGAGAGGCCTGCTCAAGAAAGAACTGATGAGGTTCAGCGGGATAGCAGGGATCGCCTCACTGTTCTGACTGACTACGCGAACTTTGGGAGAGTACTTCTCAGTGTCATTGGTAGGCGCGACATCAGAGTTTTGCGATGCGGTTGTAGTCGTGTCTCCAGAAGGCGGGGTCGTTGATAGCGTGCCTGAACGACGGTCTAGATAGACCACATTTCCCGGATATATCCAATGTGGGTCCTTGATGTCCTGTTTGTTAAGTGCCCAGATCTCAGGCCATTTCCATGGGTCTTTGAAGAATTTTGCGGAGATGTCCCACAGGGTGTCTCCCTTGACGACGATGTGGCGATCAGGCGCGTCTTCGCGTATCTGTACCTCGTCAGCGTTAGCAAGGATGGGCAACAGGAGACAAATCAGCGATATAATCTTGCGCATGGAAAACCCCAGCAAAGTAAAGAAATGCGGTGCAAAGTTTGCGCACCTGTTTAAATTCTGCATGTAGTCTCTTCAGTTGGCAAGCATTTATGGCTCTTCTACCTATTCTTCAGTATCCCGACCCTCGCCTACACAAGGTGGCGAAATCTGTGGTTTCTGTCACTGAGCAGACCCGTAAACTGATCAAAGACATGGCGGAGACGATGTATGCGGCTCCTGGTGTGGGTTTGGCTGCGACGCAAGTCGATGTGCATGAGCGCATCGTTGTGATCGACGTTTCGGAAGAACATAACGACCTCAAGGTGTTGATCAACCCAGTGTTGCTGAACGCCGAAGGTGAGGAAGAAAGCGAAGAAGGCTGTCTTTCCGTACCCGGCATCTATGAAAAAGTCACTCGTGCTGAAAAAGTCATCGTCAAAGCATTGGATGAAAATGGCAAGGAATTCAAGTTGGAAGCAGATGGGTTGTTAGCCGTGTGCATCCAACATGAGATGGATCACTTGCAAGGTCGAGTGTTCGTCGAGCATCTGTCCCACCTTAAACAAACTCGCATCCGCGCCAAGCTGAAGAAGCAACGTCGCGAGACGCTCTAACGGCTCGATCTTGTGAGAATCATCTTTGCAGGCACCCCCCACTTCGCCGCTCATGCCTTGGCGGCATTGTTAGACAAGCACGAAATCGTAGCGGTACTGACGCAGCCGGATCGCCCTTCTGGGCGCGGTATGCAATTGACGGCTAGTCCTGTGAAACAACTGGCACTTCAACGCGGCATCCCTGTGTTGCAGCCGGTGACGCTGAAGACAGAAGAGGCGCAAAAAACCATCGCTGCGCTGAATGTTGACCTGATGGTTGTCGCAGCTTACGGATTGATCCTTCCTCAAGCGGTCCTACAACTACCCAAGCAGGGGTGTTTGAATATTCACGCTTCTCTATTGCCGCGCTGGCGCGGTGCGGCTCCGATACAACGCGCCATCTTGGCGGGCGATAAAGAAACAGGTATCACCATCATGCAGATGGATGTGGGGCTAGATACAGGCGACATGCTGTTGAAGAAGGTGTGCGAGATATCGGAAAGTGATACGGCAGAGTCGCTGCACGACAAACTCGCTGTACTGGGTGCCGAAGCTATCGTCGAAACGTTACGACTCGTTGAACAAAGTCAGTTGCAGCCTGAAAAACAGAACGACCAACTGGCCACCTATGCAGCCAAACTGACCAAGGTCGAAGCTTTGCTCGATTGGAATCTGGAGGCTGTGCAGTTGCATCGAGCTGTGCGTGGTTACTACCCCTTCCCCGTGGCGCACACAACGATGGGTGATACACCGATCAAAGTCATACGCGCTCGTATACGCCAGCAAGACGCACAGGCAGAAGCTCCAGGGACTGTACTGTCTATCGACAAAGAGTGTATCTGGGTCTCTTGTGGTGAGGGCGAACTGGGGATCGAAGTCATGCAGAAACCAGGTGGGAAAGCGTTGCCAGTCCAACAATTCATCCAGAGCTTCCCAATCAAATTCGGTGATCGCTTCGGCGTGTATTGACCATGCAACTCATCCAACTCGAAGCAGCAAGGATCATCATCAGCGTCTTTGAGGGGCGCAACCTCAATCAAGTGTTGTCGGAGAGTTTGCGTCAGCATACGGCGTACACCGCGCAAGAACGCGGCGCTTTGCAAGACCTGTGTTACGGCACCTTGCGTCATTACGGCAAACTCGCGTTCATGCGTGATCAGTTGATGGATCATCCCGCACGTGATCCGCTGATCCAATACTTGCTATTGATCGCGCTGTATCAACTTGAGTTCACCAAGGCTGGACAGTATGTGATCGTAGATCAAGCCGTGAGTGCGGCGAAACGCCTCAACCCAAGATCGGGTGGTTTGATCAACGCGGTGTTACGTAATTTCCTGCGTCAGCGCGAATCGTTGTTGCTTGCAGCGGAGAGTGAAGATGCAAGCAGGTACTCTTATCCACAATGGTGGGTAGATGCTCTGAAAAAACAGTACGGCGAAAAAGCTCAAGGCATCCTCGCTGCGGGGAATCAACATCCTCCCATGACACTACGAGTCAATGTTAGGCATACCAGTACATCTGAATATCTGGCCTTGCTTGAGGCGCATGGCATCGCTGCGAGGATCGTGGCTCCCGAAGCGCTCATCGTTCAAGATCCAGTAGGTGTCGAACGTCTACCGAAGTTCGCAGAGGGTTGGGTGTCGGTGCAGGATGCGGGCGCGCAATACGCAGCTCATCTATTGCAAGTCAGCCAAGGGATGCGCGTGTTGGATGCGTGCTCAGCACCCGGCGGTAAAGCGGCGCATCTGTTAGAGATGGCAGATATCGAATTGCTGGCGTTGGATAAAGAAGAGCAACGCCTCACGCGGGTGAGAGAGAATCTACAAAGACTAGGCTTGAAAGCACAGGTGGTCTGCGGCGACGCAGCGACACCGAACGATTGGTGGGATGGCAAGCCCTTCCAGCGGATCTTGGCCGATGTACCCTGCTCGGCTTCAGGGGTGGTACGACGTCATCCAGATATCAAATGGCTACGCCGGCCAGCAGACATTGATTCATTCGCCAGACAGCAAGCACAGATATTGGAAGCATTGTGGGCGCTGTTGGATAACGGTGGTAGATTGCTCTACTGTACGTGCTCTGTCTTTGCGAGAGAGAACCAACAAGTGATCGACCGCTTTTTAGTGAAGCATCCCGAAGCCGCACAAGTGATGACGACCCTGATCGCGGATGTTGCGATTTCAGGACAATTGTTGCCTGACGAACAGCACGATGGATTCTTTTATGCGTTGCTGCACAAACATCATTAAGAAACTCATCAGAGCAGTCTGCCTTCTCTGTTGCATCTGCTTTGCACCCAGCCTGAGCGCTGAAGGTATCGAGGTCAATAAAGTCGAGGCACGTCTCACCGATGAAGGCTATCGCCTGACTGCGGACTTCAAGATCGTATTGCCAGCCAGTGTCGAGGAAGCGCTCAAACGCGGTGTCACTTTGTACTTCGTGAGTGAGTTGGCAGTGCATCGCTCGCGTTGGTATTGGCTGGATACCGACATCGAGAGTTTCGAGCAGACCACCAAGCTGAGCTACAACACCCTCACTCGGCAATATCGACTCTCGCGCGGCGGGTTGTTCCAAAGTTTCTTTGAACTCAAAGATGCTTTGCGCGCGGTAGGCTATCAGACCTCTCCCCCTATCTCCGCTGACTTATTGGACAACTCCGGTGGTGGCTATCTTTCCAGATGGACTAAAAAGAACAGTCAGATCGGAGCGAGTGCCTCCATGCGCTTAGACCTGACGCAACTTCCCAAACCACTTCAAGTCAATGCATTGACAAGTGACCAATGGAGTGTCGAATCCAAGCTATACCATTGGGACATCAGTCCCGAAGCACCGGGAAGCGAGGGTCAGCGATGAAATATCTCATCCTGTTCTGCGGTATCGCGGGTGCCGTGCTGTTGTTCATGCTGTCCAGTATCAACGCCGATACCGATCTGCTATCCCGCAACTACTACACCGTGTTGACACTGACGGGGACGTTGGCCGTCGGATTGTTCGTTCTAGTCGCATACCAGTTCTGGCAATTGAGGATGAATCTAAAGCTGAAGGTCTATGGCGCAAAACTCACTTTGCGTTTGGCTGCTTTCTTTGTCTTGATCGCGGTGTTGCCCGGCGTATTGATGTACGCGGTGTCAGTGCAGTTTCTAGGCAAGAGCATCGAGTCATGGTTCGATGTGCGCGTGGAAAAAGCGCTCGAGGGCGGTCTGAATCTCGCGCGCAGTACGTTGCAGAATGGTTTAGAAGAGTTGACCAAAAAAGGACAATTCGTTGCCATGATCGTGGCAGACCAAGACCCGAGTAGAAATAGCGAGACTTTGGCTCGTTTCATCGCGGAAGGCAATGTGCAAGAAGCGGCAGTGTTTGGAAGCAATGGCAAACTGTTCGCAGCAGTGGGAAAGCGGCGCAATTCGAAGATAGAAGCGCCCACGACGGCCATGATCAAAGAGGCGTGGGGGCGAGGTAGCTACAGTTCGGTAGACGCCCTACCCGATGATAGTTTGATGTTGCGTGTCCTAGTTCCGATCCGTTCCACGCTGTGGCCCGAGGAAAGGCGGGTGCTGCAATTCGCCCAGCCAGTATCTAAGCAATTAGCGGCGGATGCCGAGACGGTGCAGTCGGTATATGGTGATTATCAGCAACTGACCTTGTCTCGGGTCGGACTGAAGCGCCTCTATGGGATCACATTGACCTTGTCTTTATTGATCGTGGTACTAAGTGCGGTTTCGGCGGCATTTTTCTTCAGTGCAAAATTGAGCGCTCCGCTGGCGGCGCTGGCCGAAGGAACGCGAGCTGTCGCAAAGGGTGATTTTAGTAGTAGCTATCCAGTTCAAAGCAATGATGAGTTAGGTGGTTTGACGGCATTGTTCAATCAGATGACCTCTCAATTAGCCGCTGCGAAGCACTTAGGCGAGCAACAACAGCGCCAAGTGGAAGATGCGAAGGCGCACTTGGAGAGTGTGTTGGCGCACTTGTCGTCTGGCGTTTTGGTGTTGGATGAGCAACTCAATCTGCGTTCGACCAATGCCAGCGCGAGCCAGATATTGGGTGTCTCTTTGCAAGAGTTGAACAGCAAGAATCTGCAGACCTTGTGGAACGACCATGCGCTTTTGCGTCCTTTCTTAGATGCGGTCAGCCAAGGGTTGGCGACAGCACAAGAGGCCGCATGGCAACGCCAGATAGAACGTATCAGCAAGAACGGCGATCAGGTGTTATTGATGAGCGGCACCCGACTCACGACAGAATCCGAGAAGGGGCATGTCGTGGTGTTCGATGACATCACCCACTTGTTGCAGGCAGAAAGACAAGCAGCATGGGGCGAAGTCGCACGTCGTTTGGCCCACGAGATCAAGAATCCGC
>JAVBYP010000224.1 GCA_030823965.1 Sideroxydans sp. | reverse complement strand
AAGATACCCGCTTGTTTAGCTTCGATGAGGAACATGGTCTTATCTTGTTCGGGCAACTTCGCTGTCACGGTGATGGTGACCACGACTTCGAATATCCCATCATCGATGGACGCTGCTTGAGTCTGCAATTGCAAATCGATCTGTGGATTGACGCGCTCCAAAAAGATAGCTGGCGCGTTCGGGATCTCCAACGACAGGTCTTTCACATAGAGCTTCTCGATATTGAATACGGGTACTGCGGGTGCTGCGGCGGCTTCAGTCATTTCTATTCCTTGTTAATTGTTAAGCAGAGGCATCAAGCCCCCAGCTCGGTCTAGTGCGTACAAATCATCGCATCCGCCCACGTGCGTCTCGTCGATATAGATTTGCGGCACAGTACGGCGCCCAGTCTTTGCTTCCATCAGTTCACGTTGTTCTGGCTGCAAGTCGATGCGTATCTTCTCGATCTCTCTCACCCCTTTGCTCAATAACAATCGTTCTGCATTGACGCAGTAGGGACAAACAGCTGTGCAGTACATGATGACTTTAGCCATGGCTCATCTTTCCAATGGCAGATTGGCTTTTTGCCAAGCCATGACACCACCCGTCAGCAAGTGCGGTTTGAATCCTTGTTTGTTCAAGAATACCGTCGCCCCTGCAGCGCGCGCACCACTGCGACATACGACGACGATGGGGCGTTCGCGATATTTCTCCAACTCACCGATTCGATCCTTCAACTGTCCTGTCGGGATCAAACGGCTGTTGATGATGTGCCCAGCGTCATATTCACCTTGCTCGCGCACATCCAACACGACCGCGTTCTGACGGTTGATCAGATTCATCGCATTCAGCGTATCCACCTCTGCGATTCCACGTAGGCGATTGCCATAGAACGACCAGAACAGCATGTAGCCGCTGATGAAGGTGATAGAGACGGTGAGAACGTTATTTTCTAGGAACTGCAGCACGCTGGTACTCCTCGTATTTTTGGGTGGCGAATTCTAACAGAGGGCCGAAGCGGGCTGAATCCAGCTTCACCAATTGACCGAACTCTGTCTTGACTGCTGGGAACTCGAACGGATACGACCAGATCGCATCAGCGATCATCTCCTTTGCCTCATCGGGACGATCTGACCAAGCCAAGAACAGTGCTTGATGGTAGGCCACAGGAGAATTCGGAATATAGCGTAAGGCACGCTCGTTCAAGTCGAGCTTGTCTTTCAGATGCTCCGCACTTGGCTCCATCATGTTGGCGATAAATAGTTCAGCGTAAGAACTCAACAATGGATAGCGGTACGCCACTAACAACTCATCACGCGCCATGGGAATGAATTTAGGATCTTTGCTCGCGGCCACACGCAGCGCCAAGGCTTCCTCTAGATGCTTGTAACCTTGGTACGCCTGAAACAAAGAGGTGGTTCCTAGCAAGACGATGACGGCGACCGAGAGGCGCCCCACCTTACGCAGTTCCAATTGATAACTATCCTTGTCGAACATCCCGAGCAATACCGCTGCGATGCCTATGAAATATAGATACCAGAGCGGATATTCCAACTGGCTATGGATGGTGATGACGGCAAGTGCTCCATAGGCCCACCAATGCTCGATATCGAACTGCGTCTTGCGTACGACAGATTGCCAGAACCACACACCAACCGCCCCTAACATAACTGCCAGCCCTGCCAACCCCGCCTCAGCAGCGATCTGCATGACGATGTTGTGAGCGTTGTTATAAAGCCCTGTTATCGCTGGATTCTGAAGTTCACTGCCGAGCAAGAGGTGCTCATAGGCGAACTGGCCTAGCCCAGCCCCCAGCAATGGGAACTGTGCAAAGATGAGTATCGCCTCGTACCATAGATGGAACCGGATACTGTTAGTACCAGCCTCGCCGAACAAACGCTCTGCTGAAGTGACATTTCCTGTCGCTCCCGCTAGCCACGGAATCTGCACGACAAAATGCATCACGATGAAACCCAGCCACAGCACAAGTGCGAAGTGCCACAACGGACGTAAGGCCACATCACGACGCTGCCAGAACCAAGCCAGCACGAGCGCAAAAGTAAGATAGAGCCAACTGCTGCGAGAGCCAGACAACACCAACACGAACAGCAATGGTGCCGCCAGCAAGACCGTTTGCCATGAACGCAGTATTTGTTTGGTATACAACAGGCCAAGCGAGAGCAAGCCAAGCGCGATGAAATTGGCGAAATGATTAGGCTGGGCCGTGTTCCCGTAAACAGCGCCAGAGGTCTTGACGGTGACGACCGAATTGAAGAAGGTGTCCCAACGATAGTGCTGCAAGAATCCCGCCAAGGCGTTCAGCTCAGCTCCCACCAACAGGAAGACCGCCAGCACTGTAACGACAAATGACAAACCCAATTCTTCGCGCAAGCGTTGCCCCAGCATCATCAGCAATGCGGCAAACAGAAAATACAAGGAAAGCAGCAACAAATGATCGAAGTGCGAGACTCTCCCAATGAGGAATTGCACCATCAACACCATCATCAGCCCAATCGGCAGCAGAACGATGCAAGGCACTTCAGGAGCCTGCCAATATCTAGCGGTCAACAACAACGGCAAAGCGCACACACCCAACAACGCAGTGCTCCACTCTTGATGGAAGGTGGTGATGGGGAAGGCGTGGTGATAATTCAGAAAAGGCAAAACCCACATCAGGCCGACCAAGGCCAAACTGATGTGGGCGAGATTGAACGAAGCGGGGATGAATCTTTTTAGCAACTGCCTTTGACTCCGAAGCGCGCGAGGATACTGTTCAATGGACACACTTGTGTGAAGCCGCTCTGGAACAGGTTCAAACCGACGAATGCGGTGAAGAACAAGAAATAGCTACTGACAAAGATAGGGCTGGCTTCTGCGCCCAATGCCAAAGACAGTAAAACGAAAAAACCGGCGACGATGCGGACGATGCGTTCTGCGTTCATAATTTAAACTCCATTTAGTGTTTCCGCCTTTCTCGTTTGCCTCCTCGCCCGCTTGCGGGAGAGGATTGAGGAGAGGGCAGAAGGTTGCGAATTCTACTCGAAAATGAAACAAGCCCTTAACCCCTCGAAAGGGGATAAGGGCTTATCGTTTATGGGTACTTCTTATACAGTGATGCGTAATACAACACAGGGATGACGACCAATGTCAGCATGGTGGACACCAAGATACCGAAGATCAACGACAGCGCCAGACCATTGAAGATCGGGTCATCCAGGATGAACAATGCGCCCAACATCGCAGCCAATCCCGTCAGGATGATGGGTTTGGCTCGCGCACTGGCGGCAGCGATCACTGCATGTTGCGGATCGACTCCATCACGCAACTGCAAGTTGATGAAATCCACCAACAAGATGGAGTTGCGCACGATGATACCCGCCAGGGCAATCATGCCGATCATCGAGGTCGCGGTGAATTGCGAACCAAAAATGGCATGTCCCGGCATCACACCGATGATTGTGAGCGGGATAGGTGCCATGATGATGAGCGGCACGGTATAACTCTTGAACTGCGCCACCACCAACAGATAGATCAGGATCAATCCCACGCCGTAGGCGATGCCCATGTCGCGGAACGTCTCGAATGTGACCTGCCATTCACCATCCCACTTCAAGGCATAGCTCTTATAGGGGTCGGATGGTTGATGGAAGAACCACGATTGCAACTGACCGCCTTGCGTCAACGCCATGTCGCCGGTCTTGCTGTTGATGTCGAACATGCCATACAAAGGACTATCTAAGTCCCCCGCCATGTCGCCCGTCACGAACACCACGGGCAACAGATCCTTGTGATAGATAGGGTAGTCGCGCTGCATCTGCACCACTTGCACCAACTCGGACAAAGACACCAGCACACC
Organism: Sideroxydans sp.; assembly: GCA_030823965.1. Classification (GTDB taxonomy): domain Bacteria; phylum Pseudomonadota; class Gammaproteobacteria; order Burkholderiales; family Gallionellaceae; genus Sideroxyarcus. The sequence goes on along the minus strand of JAVBYP010000224.1, from coordinate 6,029 downwards.
GTCCTTGGCACGCACTTTGAGTTTCAGCACGTCATCGATACGACTACGTTTCTCCGCAGGCAATGCCATGCGCAATGGCGGCGCGTACTTGGAATCCTCTTCATGCAGAGTGGTCACATCCTGCCCCGCCAATGCGACTTGGATGGTATCAGCGATGTCGCGTGTCGAAACTCCCAAGATAGCCGCCTTACTCTGCATCACGCGCAACATCAACTTAGGCGCAGCCTCCGTCACTGTATCGTCGACGCCGACGATATCGGCTGTCTTGACGAATTGCTCGCGCACCTTGCCCGCCACTTCGCGTGCACCTTGGTAGTCAGGGCCGTATATCTCAGCCACGATAGGTGACATCACCGGTGGTCCGGGCGGCACTTCTACCACTTTCACCTTGGCGTTCCATTTCTTGGCGATCGCCTCGATAGGTTCACGCACCGAGGTGGCGATCTCATGGCTGCTACGATCACGCAGATGTTTGTCTTGCAAGTTGACTTGGATGTCACCCTGCTCTGGCGCATTACGCAGATAGTACTGACGCACCAGACCATTGAAGTTGATCGGTGAAGCTGTGCCCGCATACGCTTGATAGTCGGTCACTTCCGGCACGGTCGCCAGATATTCCCCCATCTCGCGCATCACGCCCGCCGTCTGTTCCAACGCCGTACCACTTGGCATATCCACCACCACTTGGAACTCAGACTTGTTGTCGAACGGCAACATCTTCAGCACGACCAGTTTCACCAGCGTGAGGGAAACAGCGATCAGCAACGCCGCCAAGATGGCCAGCCACAACTTGCGGCGCGCAGGTATGCCATGCACGCCATTCAAGAAGGGCGTGAGCAGATTGCGGAAGAAGTGTGCGATCTTGGTGTCGCGCTCGTCTTTCACCACCGCATGATGCGCATCAGAAAGTTTGTGCGCCAACCAAGGCGTGACGACGAAGGCGATAGCGAGTGAGATCAACATGCCCATGCTGGCGTTGATAGGAATAGGGCTCATGTACGGCCCCATCAATCCGCTCACGAAGGCCATCGGCAAGAGTGCCGCGATGACAGTGAACGTCGCCAAGATGGTCGGGCTACCCACTTCGTCTACCGCTTCAGGAATGATCTCTGAAAGCGGCTGATGCTGGGCTAGTTCACGGCGGCGATGGATGTTCTCCACCACCACGATGGCATCGTCCACCAAGATACCGATAGAGAAGATGAGGGCGAACAGCGACACACGATTGAGCGTGAAGCCATACGCCCATGAGGCGAACAGCGTCAGCGCCAAGGTCAACAACACGGCGATACCGACGATGACCGCCTCGCGCCTACCCAGTGCGAACCACACCAAAGCGACGACCGCGAAAGTCGCGAAGAATAGCTTGGTGATGAGTTTCATCGCCTTGTCATTGGCGGTCTCACCGTAGTTGCGGGTGACCGTGACCTTGACGTCATCTGGAATGACGCTTCCCTTCAACTCTTCCACGCGCTGCAATAACTTCTCAGCGACATCGACCGCATTCTCGCCCGGCTTCTTAGTGACACTCACCGTGACCGCAGTGAACTCACCCTGCTCTTGGATGGCCTTGTCAGCAGCGGCCGCACCTGTCCCCATCCACACGTAATTGCTGGGCACTTCTGCCTCGTCGCGCACCTGCGCCACATCGTGCAAGAACACCGGCTTGCCTTCGAAGGTGCCGATGACCAGATGACGGACTTCGACCGCATTACTCAGGAAGTTGTTGGTCTGTACTAGGACTTCGCGATTGTTTTGCACCAAGGTGCCCGCGCTTTGCGACACGTTCGCTGCTTGCAACGCAGCGCGCACTTCCTGCAAAGACAGTTGATAAGCGTTCAGCGCCTCTGGATTGAGCAGGATACGCACTGCGCGTTGGCTCCCCCCCAAGGTCGCCACTTCGCGCGTCCCTTTCACCCGCTTCAATTCGGACTCCATGGCATGAGCCACTTGTGTCAGCGCTAAGCCGCCACCCGCAGATTGTTCACGCCACAAGGTCAACGCCAAGATAGGCACATCGTCGATACCGTGCGCCTTGATGATGGGTTGCATCACACCCAAGGTAGGCGGCAACCAATCGGAATGTGAATTGATGACATCGTAGAGTTTCACCAACGACGATACGTGCTCCTCGCCCACCTTGAATTGCACGGTGATGACTGACATCCCGTGTTGCGACACGGAGTACACATGATCCACACCTGCGATTTGCGACAACACCTGCTCTGCCGGCGTAGATACCGTGCGTGCGACATCCTGTGAGGACGCGCCAGGGTAAGGGATCATCACGTTCGCCATGGTAACGTTGATCTGCGGCTCTTCCTCGCGCGGTGTAACCACCACGGCGAAGATGCCCAGCAACATCGCCACCAACGCCAGCAACGGCGTCATCTGCGAATGTAAGAAGATGCGGGCGATACGCCCTGAGATGCCCATCATTTCTTCACCGCCATGCCCGCTTTGACTGGATCGGTCGCGACGCGCTCACCCGCAGTCAATCCTGCCAACACTTCGACCTCGCCCTGCTCGGTCGTTTCACCCAAACGGATCTGGCGCAAGCGCGGTTGCTCCTTGTCGTCGATGACATACACAGCCACCACTTCGCTACGACGCACCACCGCAGCAGCAGGGATCAATAGTTTCTTTTCCTTACCCACGACAAAATGCGTGCGCACGAACATGCCCGGGTAGATGCCTTTTTGATTCGCAGGCAGATTCACACGCACTTGTGTGCTGTGCGTGCGTGGGTCAGCGGACGGTTGCACCGTGATGTTGGCGACTTTCAACCAGCGATGTAGTTCTGGCACTTCGACACTCGCCGACGGATGAGAACCTATCTCAGCCAACTTGTATTGCGGCACATTGGCTATGATGCGCAACGCGGAAGGATCGAAACCTGTCATCAGCGGCTTGCCCACGGTGACCATCTCGCCCATCTCCACCATACGCGCGGATACCACGCCTGCATAAGGTGCTACGACCGAGGTGTAGCTCTTAGCCAGAGCGGACTGTTGCGCACCGGCTGCACTGGCGCGTGCTTGTGCTACAGCCATGTCGTAATCGGCTTTAGCTTTGTCCAACGCTGCTTGGCTGATGAACTTCTGTTCGAACAGTTGTTTTGAACGCTCGTAGTTCAATTTGGCGTTGCTCAACGCGGCTTCTGATTGCGCGACTTGAGCGTTACTTCCCGCGAGCGCTTGATTCGCTTCGCTCTCGTCGATGCGCAAGATGACCTGCCCTTTGCTCACGCGGTCACCCACATCGAACATCACCGCTTTCACGCGGCCAGAGATCTGCGCCGACACTGTCGCCTGATTTGTCGCCTCGACCACGCCATCCACGCTATAGGTCTGCGCGACTTCGCGCTCTTGGGCGACCACTGCCTGTATCGGTTCAGCAGCATGCACAGCCGTCATCAATGAAAGCCCCACCAACAATCCGATTTTCTGTCTCATAGTCCACCCGCAAAAATAAAGAGCGCGCATATTAGCGATTTCTAATATTGTGCGCAAGCCACGATATGGCGATTGGGCGCAAGATGCGCCACTCAAGTCTAACCGATTGATTTAGAAGAATGTAGTGTTATACCGCACAGAATACATCCCGCATCATGCCCACCAGTTTCACCGTGCGGGGGTCGTTGATGCGGTAAAAGACACGATTGGCGTCTTTGGTAGTGACCAGTACGCCTTTGTCTCGCAGGATGGCAAGATGCTGTGAGATGTTGCTCTGGGTGGTGCCGACTTGATCGACGATGTCTTGCACACTTAATTCCCCTGCCGCCAACACACATAGGATCTTCAAGCGCAAAGGATGTGCCATGGCCTTCATGGATTCCGCTGCAAGGATGATGTGCTCTTCTTTGTCGATCAGCTTTTTAGCCATGTGAACCCCCTGAATGTCTTTCCGCTCTAATGTCGGTTGGTGAAATCGGCTAAAATCTATAGCCAAGTGAATTAGTGAATCCTTATTTTGATAGCTTACTAGAGAAAAAGCCAGCATGACCAACCTTTCTACTCCGACAATCAAGCCTGTCCTTCTACTTATCTTGGATGGCTTCGGCTATCGCGAAGATAACGATTTCAACGCGGTCGCCTCTGCGCGCAAACCCAACTGGGACAAGTTGTGGAGCGCTTACCCGCACACACTCATCCACACCTCCGAACTGCACGTCGGTCTGCCCAAAGGGCAGATGGGCAATTCCGAGGTCGGGCATCTGAACATCGGCGCAGGTCGCGTCGTCTATCAAGACCTCTCCAAGGTGGACTTCGGCATCGAGGACGGGACCTTCTACAGCAACCCTGCACTGGTGCAAGCCGTAGAGAGCGCGAAACAAGGCGGCAAAGCGCTGCACATCTTGGGCTTGCTCTCCGCCGGCGGCGTTCATAGCCATGAAGCCCACATCCATGCGATGGTAGAACTGGCGGTGCGCGCAGGATTGAAGAAGGTTTTCATCCACGCCTTCCTCGATGGGCGTGACACGCCACCCCGCAGTGCGGCGCAATCGTTACAGTTGCTGCAAGACAAATGCGCCCAACTGGGTGCAGGCCGCATCGCCACCATCGTCGGACGCTTCTTCGCGATGGACCGTGACAACCGTTGGGATCGCGTGCAGATCGCCTACGACATGCTGACATCTGGCACTGCCCCTTTCAGCGCTGCTTCCGCACAAGCTGGCCTAGATGCCGCCTATGCGCGTGGCGAGAACGATGAGTTCGTGCAAGCCACCGTCGTCGGCGAACCTGCCGCGATGCAGGATGGCGATGCCGTGGTGTTCATGAACTTCCGCGCCGACCGCGCGCGCGAGATCAGTCGTGCATTGACCGATACGGATTTCACTGGCTTCACCCGTGCCCGCTTCCCAAAGTTGTCGAACTACACGACCTTGAGTAGCTACGGTGAAGACTTCCATTACCCCTGCGCCTACACGTCTGACACCATCCACAACGGTTTTGGAGAGTACCTATCAAATTTGGGCTTGAAGCAACTGCGAATCGCCGAGACAGAGAAGTATGCTCACGTGACTTACTTCATGAACGGCGGAAAAGAACAGCCCTATGCTGGTGAAGACCGTATTCTGGTGCCTTCGCCCAAGGTCGCGACCTACGACCTCAAGCCAGAGATGAGCGCATTCGAGGTGACCGACAAACTGGAAGCTGCCATCCGTAGCAAACAATATCAAGCCATCCTATGCAACTACGCTAACGGCGATATGGTTGGGCACAGCGGCATCATGGACGCGGCGGTCAAAGCCGTCGAAGCGTTGGATACTTGCATCGGTCGTGTAGTGGATGCGATGTTGGAAAGTGGAGGCGAAGTACTCATCACGGCCGACCACGGCAATGCCGAGCAAATGATCGATCGCACCACCAACCAAGCACACACTGCACACACACTCAACCTCGTGCCTTTCCTCTACATTGGGCGCAAAGCCGAGATGGCCGAAATAGGTGCAGGCGCGCTGCAAGATGTCGCCCCCACTCTGCTGGCGATGATGGGCGTACCACAACCCGCCGAAATGACCGGCAAATCCCTCATCAAACTGCTGTGATCTTCGCAATGCGTTTGGCACTGTTGACGTTGTTACTGACGTCGGCTGTCGCCTTCGCATCGCAACAAGACGACTTAGAGAAACTGCGCCAGCGCATCACTTCTCTGCAAAAGGATTTCGAGAAAGCGAACGAATCAAAAGCGGAAGTCGCTGACGACCTGCGCGAATCGGAACGCGCGATCAGCGACAGCAACCGCGCGCTCGAACAATTGGCACAACAACAACGTGCCGCCAAGAAAGACCTCGCCGGATTGCAGCAACGAGCCAGCACCTTGCGCAGCGAGATGCGCGAACAACAAGCGCTGTTGGGACGTCTGCTCTATCGCCAATATCTCGAAGGGGGCGACCGCGACCACCTCAAGCTATTGCTGAACGATGTGGACGCGAACCAACTCGCGCGAGACCTGCAGTACTACCAATACATCGCACGTAGTCGTGCCGACACGATGAAGTCGATACGCAGCAACTTGGACAAACT
>JAVBYP010000227.1 GCA_030823965.1 Sideroxydans sp. | reverse complement strand
ATTCTCAGCAGTCAAGCTCCCCGCAGAGACATCCACTACAGAACCTCAAGAGATAGATGGGGAATTAGCGCATTGGCGTCAGCTCATTCTCAAACGCAACCATGAACTAGGTCTGATCGAAGCGGAAACTCGTCTGCAATCTAAATTATCCGAACGTGCGCGCGCCGATCGCCTCCCTGACCCCACCCTTGGTTTGCGTTACGCTTCCCAATTGAACAACAACCAACGTATCAGCGGCGTGTATTTCTCTATCCCACTCCCCTCTGGCCAACGCTCTGCGACTGCTGACAGCGCAGCACTGGCAGCCCAGATCGCCGCTGATCGTGAGATCGCCGTGCGTGCACGTCTTGACGCAGATATCTTCACGGCATACACCAGAGCGACTAACAATTATCAAATATGGCAACAAGCACGGGATGCCGGGATCGCCTTGCGCCAGAATGCCGAGCTGGTTGCACGAGCTTATAGCCTAGGTGAAAGCAGCTTAGGTGAGACATTGGTCGCGCGTCGCCAAGCACTCGAAGCCTCATTAGCCGAAAGCATCGCACGCATCGATGCCAACGAAGCGCGCTATCGCCTGTTGCTCGATGCCCACCAACTCTGGATAGATAACGACCAGCACGAGGCACATTGATGTCGTACGCAGAGATGATCGGCAGTTTGGCGGCGATACTCACCACGACCGCCTTCATCCCACAGGTATGGCAAGTGTGGCGCACCAAACACACCAAAGACATCTCGCTCGCCATGTATGCTATGTTCACAGGAGGCGTCGCACTTTGGTTGGCATATGGCATATTGCTTCTTGCTTGGCCTATCATCATCGCCAATTCCATCACGCTTCTGCTTGCGGGTAGCGTGCTGATATTGAAATTAAAGTTTGGTTGAAGCTAGACGATAGACCGAGAAGACATCTTTCTTAATCAAAAAACTCAAGATGCGTAAAAAGATCCCCGTTGGCAGCATCCGTACTGGCATGTACATCCAAGAGCTGTGCGGTAGTTGGATGGACCATCCCTTCTGGAAGAAATCCTTCTTGCTGGAGTCCCCAGAAGACCTGAACACCTTACAGACCTGCGGCATTCAAGAAGTGTGGATTGATACCTCAAAAGGCATCGATGTAGAAGGCGGTGTCGCCACGGTGACGGCTGAAGAACACCAACAAAAGATCGCTGAAGAATTGGAACAGATGGCGACATCCGCACCCAAGGTGATCGCTAAGATATCCATACAGAAGGAGTTGGAGACTGCACGCAAGCTACAAGCCAAGAGCAAAGCCGCTGTGACCTCCATGTTCAATGAAGTGCGAATGGGCAACGCCATCAAGGTCAGCGAGGCGGCCCCACTGGTCGAAGAGATCAGCCAATCCATCACACGCAACCCAGAAGCTTTCCTCAACTTGGCCCGCCTCAAGACAAAAGACGATTACACCTATATGCACTCAGTCGCCGTCTGTGCACTGATGATCGCTTTAGGCAAACAGCTTGGTTTGACTGGCGCTGATCTCAAAGAAGCTGGACTGGCGGGATTGTTGCATGATGTCGGCAAGATGATGATCCCTGACGATATCCTCAACAAGCCTGGAAAATTGACCGACGAAGAGTTCGAAATCATCAAGGGACATCCAATGAAAGGGTGGGAGCTATTACATGGCTCGCCCGACATCACCGCCACCGCACTCGACGTGTGCCTGCATCATCATGAACGTGTCGATGGCAAGGGCTATCCAGACAAACTATCCGGTGACAAACTGACACTCTTCGCTCGCATGGGAGCGGTATGTGATGTCTATGACGCACTGACCTCCAACCGATGCTACAAGAACGGCTGGGAACCCGCCGACACCATCCGCAAGATGGCCGAATGGAAGGATGGACACTTCGATGAACGCGTGTTCCAAGCCTTCGTCAAGACCATCGGCATCTACCCCTCTGGCACCTTAGTAAGGCTCAAGTCAGGAAGGCTGGCTATAGTCCTTGAGCAGACAGAGAAGAGCCTTCTGATGCCCATCGTCAAAGTGTTTTTCTCGACCAAGTCGAACGAGCCGATATTGCCTGAAATGATAGACTTGAGCCGTTCGCAAGAGCGTATCGCCAGCGCCGAAGATCCCATCAAATGGGGCTTTGATCTGAAGCAGATCGCTGGCATCTGATATAGATAAACAAAACTAAGGGAATCCACCATGTCCAACATCCAGTCCGTCATGCACGAGAACCGTGTATTCAATCCTTCCGAAGAATTCGTAAAGCAAGCCAATGTATCTGGCATGGCAGCCTACAAGGCGATGTGCGCCGAAGCGGAAAAGGACTACGCAGGCTATTGGGCTAAATTGGCACGTGAGACGCTGCTGTGGAAAAAACCTTTCACCAAGACATTGGACGAAAGCAACGCCCCCTTCTATAAATGGTTCGAAGACGGCGAATTGAACGTCTCCTACAACTGCCTAGACCGTCACCTCACGACACAACCAGAAAAGACAGCCATCATCTTCGAAGCGGATGACGGCAAAGTCACCAAGGTGAGCTACCGAGAATTGCACGGCCGCGTCTGCCAGTTCGCTAACGGCCTAAAATCACGTGGCATCAAAAAAGGCGACCGCGTCATCATCTACATGCCCATGAGCGTGGAAGCTGTGGTCGCCATGCAAGCCTGCGCACGTATCGGCGCGATCCATTCCGTTGTGTTTGGCGGTTTTTCATCAAAGAGCCTGCATGAGCGCATCACCGACGCACAAGCTGTTGCAGTGATCACCGCTGACGGACAATACCGAGGCGGAAAATCCATGCCCTTGAAACCTGCCGTGGATGAGGCGCTGACACTTGGCGGCTGCGAAGCTGTGCATTCGGTCATCGTCTACCGACGCATCGGTGCGGATATCGAGCTAGATGAAGACCGCGAGATCTGGTGGCATGACCTGTTCAACAGCCAATCCTCCATGTGCGAACCTGAATGGGTAGGCGCAGAACATCCACTGTTCATCCTCTACACCTCCGGCTCCACCGGCAAACCCAAGGGAGTACAACACTCGACCGGTGGTTACCTATTGGGCGCGATGGTCTCCATGAAGTGGGTATTCGACTACAAAGATTCGGACCTCTTCTGGTGTACGGCTGACGTGGGTTGGATCACAGGTCACAGCTATGTGGCTTATGGCCCACTGGCGATGGGTGCGACACAAGTCATCTTCGAAGGCGTACCGACGTTCCCTGATGCAGGTCGTTTCTGGAAGATGATCCAAGACCACAAGGTCACCACGTTCTATACCGCTCCGACAGCGATCCGCTCCCTCATCAAATTGGGCGGAGACCTACCCACCAAATACGACCTATCCAGCCTGCGTCTGCTAGGTACCGTAGGTGAGCCGATCAACCCAGAAGCTTGGATGTGGTACTACAACACCGTCGGTCACGCGAAGTGTCCTATCGTTGATACTTGGTGGCAGACCGAGACAGGTTGCCACATGATCGCCCCGTTGCCTGGTGCGATGCCGATCAAACCCGGCACCTGCACCCTGCCACTCCCCGGTATCATGGCCACCATCGTCAACGAAGCGGGCGACGAAGTGAACGACCAACACGGCGGCTTCCTCGTCATCAAGAAGCCATTCCCTTCACAGATCCGCACCATCTGGGGCGATCCAGAACGCTACAAGAAGGGCTACTTCCCAGAAGAGATGAAAGGGGCCTACCTTGCGGGTGACTCCTCTCACCGCGACGAGGACGGCTACTTCTGGATCATGGGGCGTATCGATGACGTACTGAACGTCTCCGGTCACCGTCTAGGTACCATGGAGATCGAATCCGCACTGGTATCCAATCCTCTCGTGGCAGAAGCCGCTATCGTTGGCAAACCGCACGAGATCAAGGGTGAAGCCGTGGTCGCCTTCGTGGTGTTGAAGGGTGCACGCCCAGCCGATGCTGCTGCGGCCAAAAAATTGGCTGAAGAATTGCGCAACTGGGTAGGCAAAGAGATCGGTCCGATCGCCAAGCCAGATGAGATCCGTTTCGGAGAGAACTTGCCTAAGACGCGTTCTGGAAAGATAATGCGCCGCCTCTTGCGCGCTATCGCCAAGGGCGAGGAGATCACCCAAGACGTTTCAACTCTTGAAAACCCAGGCATCCTTGAACAATTGAAGGAAGTCATCAAATGATGTATGACTGGGTTTCAGTGCAGACTAACCTTTAGGTTATGTCGGAACCAAAACCTAGGCATCCTTGAACAATTGAAGGAAGTCATCAAATGATGTATGACTGGGTTTTAGTGAAGACGTAGGCATCCTCGGGGAAATTTTAAAGAGGTCATTCATTGATAGCTCAGTCAGTCAGTCACATCAGTATCAAAAAGACAGCGCGCCTTGCCGCGCTGTCTTTGTTTATTGCAACAACGATTGCATCGACTGCGACCGTCGCGCTTGAACAAAAGTCTCAAGCCACATCACAGAATCCCGCTCCCATCCGCGAAGCGATGATCGTTGCGCCAGAACCTGCCGCAGAGCCCACTATCCAGCGTGTCTTCGTGGCCCCAACGAAATCTGCCGAGACGACGAATGACGATGTAGAGGTAACTAGCGTCAAAGAAGCCTACCCAGTCATGTCTGCCATCCCTGACGAAGATGTGTGGCAGCGCATCCGCAGCGGTTTTGCCATGAATGAGCTGAACAACCCGCTCATCAAGCGTCATGAAAAATGGTACGCAAGTCATCCCGAATACGTCTTACGTATGAGTGAGCGTGCGCGACGCTACCTCTATTACATCGTGGAAGAAGTGGAACGCCGTGGCCTCCCGACCGAGATCGCGCTGCTTCCCGTCATCGAGAGTGCTTTCAATCCCGGTGCGAATTCTGTCGCGAGTGCGTCAGGTATCTGGCAGTTCATCCCCTCCACCGGCAAACACTTCGGCATGGAACAGAACTGGTGGTATGACGAACGCCGCGATGTCATCGGCGCGACCAACGGTGCTTTGGATTATCTAGAGAAATTACATAACCAGTTCGGCGATTGGGAACTGGCGTTGGCAGCCTACAACTGGGGCGAGAACGCCGTCGCACGCGCACAAGCCAAGAACCGTAGATTAGGCAAGCCGACCGATTACTCCCACCTCAAGATGCCACGCGAAACGGCGAACTACGTACCCAAGTTGCTCGCAGTGAAGAACATCGTGAGCGACCCGGCACGTTTCGGTATCGTATTGACCGACATCCCGAATCGCCCCTACTTCGCCATCGTCACCCCATCCAAACCGATGGACATCAAGGTGGCTGCCGAATTGGCTGAGATATCCATGGAAGAGTTCACCGCGCTCAACCCTGCCAACAATCGTCCCGTCATCCTACAAGACCAAGCAGAAGTGATACTGCTGCCCGTAGACAAGGTAGAGACGTTCCGTGCGAATCTGGAAAAGAGTGCTCAACGCTTAGTCTCTTGGAAGTCATACCAGAGCGAGAAAGGCGAAGCGTTCCATGAGATCGCATCCCGCTTCGACATCCCGCTAGACCATCTGCGCTCGGCCAACGGCCTGTCCAAGTATGCGGTTCAAAGCAATGGACAGACCCTGCTGGTCCCTGCCGATGAGGACGATGAGTTCTCGCCGTTCAATATGCATGCGACCGCAGCACAAGAGATGTCTGGCTTCTCCTACACCGTGCGCAAAGGCGACACCATCTCCACCATCGCTCGCCGCTTCCGTGTCAGCCAAGCCCACCTGATCTCAATGAATCGAGGCAGTCATCGCTTACGGATCGGCCAACGCTTCACCATCTTGCCTGGTGCTTCATACCCACGTCGTGCAACGGTAAAAAAACGCACTAACAAGAATCGCCCATCCGTCTCCAAAAAAGTGAAGCGCGCTGCGGCCGCAAAACCCGTCAGCCGCCTCGCCTACAACACCCGCTGATCTTACTAATTGAAGAGATGACAACTCACGCGATGCGTCGCGCTGAGTTCTACCGTTTCAGGGTAGCTGGAACATGTAGGCATCACATGCGCACAACGTGGTGCGAAGTGGCAACCACTCGGTGGATTCGACGGTGAAGGCATATCGCCTTCCAGCTTGATGAATGTCCGCCCCTCACCATCGATACGCGGCACCGCAGACAGTAGCGCCTGCGTGTAAGGATGTTTGGGCGAATGCATCACCTCCTGCGTAGTCCCGCGCTCAACGATACGCCCCAGATACATCACACACACCTCGTGCGCGAGATATTCCACCACACCCAAGTTGTGTGTGATGAAGAGATAGCTCAACCCCAACTCGTCTTGTAGCGACTTGAGCAGATTCAGTATCTGCGCCTGCACAGACACATCCAATGCACTCGTCGGCTCATCGCAGATCAACAATTGCGGCGACACCGCCAAGGCGCGTGCGATAGCGATGCGCTGGCGCTGACCGCCGGAGAACTCATGCGGGTAGCGCCACTTGCTGTCACGCGCGAGTCCTACCTTGTCCAGCAATCCGTCGATGTACTTCTGCCGTTCGGTGCTATTGCTACCGATGTTCAGCGCGCTCATCCCCTCTTCCAATATCTCCGCCACACGCATCTTGGGATTGAGTGAGGCGTAAGGGTCTTGGAACACCATCTGCATGGTCGCACGCGATGCGCCTGTACCGATCAATTCCTTGCCGTCGAACTGCACGCTACCGCTCGTTGCTGGCACGAGTCGCAGCAAAGATTTCCCGAGTGTCGTCTTGCCGCAACCAGACTCACCGACCAGCGCCAATGTGCGACCTTTGGGAATGGATAGTGATACGCCATCCACCGCCTTCACACTCCCGACGACGCGTTGCAACAGACCTTTGCGGATGGGAAAGTGGACACGCAAGTCGGAGACTTGCAGAAGCACTGAGCGCTGAGTACTAAGTGCTGAGTTCTGAATGCTGGGTACCGAAAGCTGGGAAGCCGACTCGGTACTCAGCACTGTGCTCACAGCACACGAATACAGATGACACCTCACCCCCTGCCCCTCTCCCACCACCGTCCACGCTGGCGTCTGCTCATGGCACAGCGCCCAAGCCTTGTCGCAGCGCGGCGCAAAACGGCATCCGTTCGTGATGCTACCAAGCGGCGGAACACTACCCGGAATGGCACTCAAAGATTGGCCTGCACGCCCAGCGCTAGGCAAAGCAGCAAATAGCTTCTGCGTGTATGGATGCAAAGGCTGGGTGAACAACTCATCGCGCGATGCCTGCTCCACGACCTGCCCCGCATACATCACACCGACACGATGTGCCGTCTCCGCCACCACACCGAGATCATGTGTGATGAGTAGCATCGCCATGCCCGACTTCACTTGGGTGTCGCGTAACAGTTGCAACACCTGCGCTTGTATCGTCACATCTAATGCGGTCGTCGGCTCGTCCGCGATGAGCAGGCGCGGACTGCCTGCCAACGCCATCGCGATCATCACCCGCTGCTTCATGCCGCCAGAGAGTTGGAAGGGATATTCATCGATACGGCGCGCGGCATCAGGGATTCCCACTTGATCCAGCAGCTCGACACTGCGTTGCAGCACTGCATCGGCATTCAGATCTTGATGCAGTTCCAACACTTCCGCGATCTGCTGCCCCACCGTCATCACCGGATTCAAACTCAGCCCCGGCTCTTGGAAGATCATCGCCATCTTGCCGCCGCGCACATTACGCATCTCACGCTCAGGCAATTCGAAGAGCGATGCCTGCTCCATCTGCACCGTACCGCCCGCGTTCTGCACACCATCTGGTAGCAGACGCATCAACGACAGTGCCGTCATCGACTTGCCGCAACCTGATTCACCCAACAAGGCGAAAGTCTCACCCGCCGCGATCTCGAACGAGATGCCATCGACGATGGCTGCGCCGTTGCGCAACCTAGTGACCAATCCTTCGACCTTGAGCAAGCTAGACATCACTTGACCTCCGTGCGATTCAAACGTGGATCGAATGCATCACGCACCGCATCTGCGAACAGGTTCGCCGCCAAGACCAGCACCAACATGAAGCTGAAGGCTGCGGCCAGCGCCCACCACACCATCGGCTCGCGCCCCATCTCTAAGCGTGCGCCATTGATCATGGTGCCAAACGAGATCATCGAAGGATCGACCCCCACGCCCACGTAGGACAACACCGCTTCGGCCAACACCAGACCGGAAAAATCCATCACCAGCGCGATGAGGATGATGTGCATGACATTGGGCATGATGTGGCGCGTGAGGATGCGCATGGATGACACGCCAAAGGATTGAGCCGCTTGGATGTACTCCATCTCTCGCAATTTCAGCGTCTCGCCGCGAAGCAGACGGCACAGTCCCGTCCAACTCGTCATGCCGAGGATGAGGCACAGGAACACCAACCTCAGGTCGGCGCGCGAAGCAGAAGTGGTGAACCATTCTGGGTGCGTATCGATGGTCACTTGCATCATCAACACTGCCGCCGCGATCAGCAGCACACTGGGGATGGAACTCAACACGGTGTAGATGTATTGGATGACATCATCCACCCAGCCACGGAAGTAGCCCGCCGCCACACCTAGGAACAAGGCCAATGGCAAGGTCACCAGCGTCGTCACCGTGCCGATGATGAGACCGGTGCGTATGCTCTTCAGCGAGAGGTACAACACGTCCGCCCCGACCTTGTCCGTACCCAACACGTGATAGGCAGTGGATAGATTGGCGATAGCACCGATGAGCGTACCTGCAATAAGGATAGTGACAAGAACGGCCGTCTGCGCGAACCAACGACGCACCAACAGCATCAGCACACCTCCCGCGAGCAAGCCCATCAATGCGCCTACAGATGCACGCTTTGCGATATCGCCGTCACGTGCCGCCTCATCCGCCAGATGCGCCCCACCGAAGCGCAACCTCGGATACTCGCGCACGATGTTGCCCTGAGCATCCGTCATGCTCTCTTTGGCATACAGCGTCAGCGCGAACGGTGCGGAATAGGTCTTCTCAGTGTGTGTGCGTAATGGCTCGACCACCTTGTCGAACACACTCAATACCTCAGGCGAATAGACCTTCTCACCGTTGTTCGATTGCGGCAGTGCGATACGGAAGTGCAAGGTATCGAGCAAACCCACCAGCAAGAACAAGGACAACACTAAGAGCGACACCATCGCCATACTGCTCTGCGCCACGCGTCGCCACGGCAACAACAGATGCTCGCGCCTGCGCACATACAACGTCGCGGTGATACATGCCGCGATGAGCAAGAACACCAAGGCATCGCTCCACAGGATGACAGGGATGAAGTTCATTGCAACCTCACCCTCGGATCGACCACGGTGTACGACACATCGGTCAGTATCAACCCCACGATGTACAGCACCGATCCCAAGAAAACCATCGCGCGCACCACACTGAAGTCTTGCGCGTTGATGGCATCGATGGTGTAGCTACCCAAACCGGGAATACCGAAGAAGGATTCGGTGAGCAGACTGCCCATGAACAACAATGGGATGACCACCACCACACCGGTCAGGATGGGAATCATCGCGTTCTTCAACACATGGGTGAACAACACACGCAACTCGGACAATCCTTTGGCGCGCGCCGTGCGCACATAGTCCTTGCCGATCTCTTCGAGGAAGATGGTGCGATACCAGCGACTGCTGGAACCGATGCCGCCGATGATGCCAACAAGGATCGGCAACACCACGAACTTGAAACTCTCTGCGCCCCCCGCATACCCCGAGATAGGCACCAGATGCCACAGTTTGCTGATGAGGAACTGCCCGCCGATGATGTAGAACAAACCAGAGATAGACATCAGCACCACACACAAAGCCACGCCAACGATGTCGAGCGCAGTCGCGCGGAACAGGGTCATCAACAAGGCGAAACTCACGTACACCAAGAGGCCGACGAGGAAGGTCGGCAGCGCAATGGCTAGGCTTGGCCCCATGCGGGTAGATATCTCACGACCAATACTGCGCCCATCATCGGAATAGCCGAAATCGAACACGAACATG
>JAVBYP010000099.1 GCA_030823965.1 Sideroxydans sp. | reverse complement strand
AGGCGCTTGGCTATTCGATGCCGCAGGCAATCGGTATCTAGATGGCTTGGCGGGTGTCGCCGTCAATACGCTGGGACATGCCCACCCCCGCTTCACTGCTGCGCTCAAGGCACAGATCGACAGCCTTATCCACTGCTCCAACATCTATCAAGTAACAGGACAAGAAGCCTTATCGGACAAGCTGTGTGCGTTGTCCGGCATGCAAGAAGTCTTCTTCTGTAACTCCGGTTGCGAAGCGAATGAAGCAGCCATCAAGCTGGCGCGCATGTACGGCCACAATCGTGGCATCGACAATCCTTCCATCATCGTGATGGAAAAAGCATTCCACGGACGGACGCTCGCCACCCTCTCCGCCACCGGCAATCGCAAGGTACAAGCTGGCTTTGAGCCACTGGTGAGTGGTTTCGTGCGCGTGCCCTACAACGACCTAGAAGCGGTACGCCAAGTAGCGCAACACAACCGTGACGTGGTCGCAGTATTGGTCGAGCCTATCCAAGGCGAAGGTGGCATCCGTACGCTAGACATCGCCTATTTGGAGCAGATACGCAAGTTGTGCGATGAGAACAACTGGTTGCTCATGCTGGATGAAGTCCAATGTGGCATCGGGCGTACTGGGAAGTGGTTCGGGTTCCAACATGCAGCCATCCTGCCAGACGTGATGACGCTAGCCAAAGGCTTGGGTTCAGGTGTACCTATCGGCGCCTGCCTCACTGCAGGCAATGCGGTGGGCACCTTCAAACCTGGCAACCACGGCTCCACCTTTGGCGGTAACCCACTGGCCTGCGCTGCCGGCCTGAATACGCTTAACATCCTCGAACAAGATGGATTACTGGCTCACACAGAACATATCGGCAAATTCATTCGCGATGGTTTGAGCGCTTCTCTGCAAGGCGTGAACGGCTTCAAAGAGATACGCGGTCAAGGATTGATGATCGGTATCGAGCTAGATAAGCCTTGTGGTGACCTAGTGAAACAAGCGCTTGCCAAAGGCTTGCTCATCAATGTGACAGCCGATACGGTGGTGCGCCTGTTGCCCCCCCTCATCTTGTCGCAAGCGGAAGCTCAACAAATGATCGACATCCTGAGTCCGCTCATCAAAGACTTCTTGCAATCCTGATTGGGAAATCGTCATGCCAGCAAGCATAAAACACTTTTTACAGTTCAAAGACCTGACGCGCGAAGAACTCGACTACCTGTTTGAGCGCACACGCATCATCAAAGAACGCTTCAAACGCTACGAAAAATACTGGCCGCTAGAAGACCGCACATTAGTGATGATCTTCGAGAAAGCCAGCACGCGTACACGCCTATCGTTTGAGGCTGGCATGCACCAACTCGGCGGCTCGGCCATCTATCTGAACACGCGCGACTCGCAACTCGGGCGTGGCGAGCCGGTAGAAGATGCAGGACAAGTGATCTCGCGCATGAGTGACATCGTGATGATCCGTACTTTCGAGCAGGACATCATCGAGCGCTTCGCGCGCAATTCTCGTGTGCCTGTCATCAATGGTCTGACCAACGAATATCATCCATGCCAGATCTTGGCTGACATCTACACGTACATCGAACATCGCGGCAGCATCCAAGGCAAGACGGTCGCATGGATCGGCGACTCCAACAACATGTGCAACACTTGGTTGCAAGCCGCAGAGATCTTGGATTTCAACGTCCACGTTTCTACACCACCTGGCTATGAAGTCGAACCTGAACGCGCTGGCCTGTATGGCGATCAGCACTACGAAGAATTTACCGATCCGATGGATGCCGCACGCGGCGCCGATCTGGTGACCACCGACGTGTGGACTTCGATGGGCTGGGAAGCAGAGAACGAAGAACGCATGAAGGATTTCGCCGACTGGCAAGTCGATGCTGACATGATGCGTGTAGCCGCCAAAGATGCTTTGTTCATGCACTGCCTGCCAGCCCATCGTGGCGAGGAAGTCTCAGCCGAAGTCATCGACGGCGCGCAATCCGTTGTGTGGGATGAGGCGGAGAACAGACTTCACGCACAGAAAGCTTTGATGGAATACCTACTACTCGGAAAGATCGCTTGAAATGAAAATTTCTTCTCGCCTCGTACCACTTTTGTTCCCATTCTTCATGTCGCTGGTGATGGCATTCATCATGACTGCCTTCATCACTTGGATCAACACAGGCTCAGGCGACGGTTATATCGGTCGCTGGATGTATTCCTTCATCTTCGCATGGCCACTTGCCATGGCCTGCATCGTATTGTTCGCCAACCGTATCCGCATGATGATCGGCAAGCTCACTGCTCAATAATTATCGCTAATAGGAAATCACCATGTCTGACATCAAAAAAGCAGTTCTCGCCTACTCAGGCGGCCTCGACACCTCCGTCATCTTAAAGTGGTTGCAAGACACTTATGAATGCGAAGTGGTGACCTTCACGGCCGATCTTGGTCAAGGTGAAGAACTGGAGCCAGCACGCCAGAAGGCGCTCCAATTCGGCATCAAGCCAGAGAACATCTTCATCGAAGATCTGCGCGAAGAGTTCGTGCGTGATTTCGTGTTCCCCATGTTCCGCGCCAACACCGTGTACGAAGGTGAATATCTGCTGGGCACCTCCATCGCGCGCCCTCTGATCGCCAAGCGTCTCGTCGATATCGTGAACAAGACTGGCGCACAAGCCATCTCTCATGGCGCCACAGGTAAAGGTAACGACCAAGTACGTTTCGAGTTGGGTGCGTATGCATTGAAACCAGGCATCAAGATCATTGCACCATGGCGCGAATGGAATCTGTTGTCGCGTGAGAAGTTGATGGCGTATGCAGAGAAGCATGGCATCCCCGTCGACATGAAACACAAGCAAGGAGGCTCGCCTTATTCCATGGACGCGAACCTGCTGCACATCTCCTACGAAGGTCGCCATCTGGAAGACCCTGCAGCCGAGGCTGAAGAGAGCATGTGGCGCTGGACGGTTTCGCCCGAGAAAGCACCTGATGCAGCCGAGTACCTCGATATCGAGTACGTCAACGGCGATATCGTGGCATTGAACGGAACGAAACTCTCCCCAGCACAGATCTTGGCCAAACTGAATGAGCTGGGTGGTAAGCACGGCATCGGCCGTCTGGACTTGGTTGAGAACCGCTACGTCGGCATGAAGTCACGCGGCTGCTACGAGACTCCTGGTGGAACCATCATGTTGAAGGCGCACCGAGCCATCGAATCCATCACGCTCGATCGTGAAGTCGCCCACTTGAAGGATGACCTGATGCCGCGCTACGCATCCATGATCTACAACGGTTACTGGTGGAGCCCAGAGCGCATCGCCATTCAAACATTGATCGACCACACCCAAGCCAGCGTGAATGGTTGGGTACGCGTCAAGCTGTACAAGGGCAACGTCATCGTCGTTGGTCGCGACTCCAAGACGGATTCGCTGTTCGATTCCAGCATCGCTACCTTTGAAGATGACAAGGGCGCCTACGACCAGAAGGATGCAGCCGGCTTCATCAAGTTGAATGCCTTGCGTATGCGCATCGCTGCAAATTTGAAGAGTCGCAAAAAATAAGTATCCCGTTCCAAAGGAGGCTGTGATGATTCACGAACTGAGTGGTGACATCCTGTTAAGCAGCGCCAAAGCCATTGCCCAAGGCGTTGCCCCCAATGACGACTTCCATCATGGCCTCGCGTTGCAACTGCGCGAACGTATGCCAGCGATGTACAAGGACTTTCGTCACTACTGTCAGACCAAGCATCCTAAGTCTGGCGAATCGTGGACGTGGATGAGTAGCGATGGTCGTTACATCGTCAATCTATTCACTCAAGACGGCGCCTACGACCATGGAAGCAAACCGGGACACGCGACGATCAGCCACGTGAATCACAGCCTGCATGCGTTACGAACCTTTGTGCAGAAAGAGAAACTTACCAGCCTCGCCCTGCCACGCCTTGCTTGTGGGGTGACTGGTCTAGATTGGAGTGACGTAAAGCCTCTCATCGAGAAACATCTAGGCGACCTTAACATCCCGATATATGTGTATGCCACTTATCAAAAAGGCATCAAAGCAAACGAACCCTCGAAATAATCAAAAGGAAATCTCAGCATGTCAGACAAGATCGATAACGTCAGCGTCGGTAAAAAATCCAATGTGTTCTTCGACGGAAAATGCGTCTCGCATTCCGTGTTCTTCCCAGATGGTTCGCGCAAGACCGTCGGTGTCGTATTGCCTAACAGTCAACTCACTTTTAACGTCGGCGTACCCGAATTGATGGAGATCAGTGCGGGTACCTGTCAAGTGAAGATCGCTGGCGAATCCAGTTTCAAGACCTACGCCGCTGGTAGCAGCTTCAATGTGGCGGCAAACAGTAGCTTCGATATCCATACAGGCTCTGAAGCGGTTGATTACGTTTGTTCCTTTGGTTCCAACTAACCTAAAGGTGAGTTTCCACCGCAACAAGCCGCTACGCTGCGTGTTGTGGTTAAGACATTAAGGAGAAGACAATGCCCTCATTCGACATCGTTTCAGAAGTAGACAAACCTGAAGTCAAGAACGCCATCGAGCAGACGAACAAAGAGGTCAGTACGCGTTTCGACTTCAAAGGGTCAGATGCGCGCGTAGAACAAGCCGAGCTGAAGCTCACGGTGTGGGCTGACAACGAGTTCCAACTGAATCAAGTGCAAGACATTCTCAACGGCAAGCTCACCAAGCGTGGTGTGGATATCAAGTGCCTAGAGATCAGCGACAAGATCGAGAAGGTCAGTGGCAACAAGGTCAAGCGCGGTTGCGAAGTGAAGACAGGTGTCGAGATCGAGTTGGCGAAGAAGATCGTCAAACATATAAAAGACAGCAAGATGAAGGTACAAGCCAGCATCCAGGGTGACACAGTGCGCGTCACCGGCAAGAACCGCGATGACCTGCAAGATGCCATCGCCTTCGTCAAAAAGACCATCACCGACTTCCCTTTGCAATATCAGAACTTCCGCGACTGACCATGAGAAACCCCATCAAATCGATTCTTGCAGCACTGCTCATCTCCTCTTCAAGTAGCGCCTTCGCTGAAGGATCGATCTCGTATCCAGCGATGGTTTGGGATGACATCACTCATGTGCTGTCTGCTCCCACACGCTGGGAAAAGGACGAATGGCAGACTGCTGGGTGGTCGAGCTTAGCCGTACTCGGAACGGTCGCCGTCATCGACAAGCCTGTTCGAAACTACATGGTGAAGCAGGATCAGAACAGCCAAGCTTGGTTGCAAGTAGAGAAGTTCGGCCGTGAATATGCTGTGGGTATCACAGGTGCGTTCTTCGTCGCAGGCTTAGTGGGTGATGAGACATCGATGCACGTCGCACAAGACGTTGTTTCAGCCAGCATCATCTCCAGCGCCATCATCGGCGTCGCCACCAAGACTGTGGTCGGACGTAGTCGCCCATTGCAAAACAAAGGCACGACAGACTTCGCCCCGTTCACCGACATGAACAGCTCGTTCTTTTCCGGGCACACCACGCAAGCATTTACTTTGGCTGCGGTGATCTCCGAGACCTATGACGAGACATGGATAGACGTGACTGCCTACAGCCTCGCCACCTTGGCTGGCGTGGCTCGCTCGTATCACGACAAACACTTCGCTTCTGATGTGCTGGCAGCCGCCATCGTCGGCACAGTCGTCGGTAAGAGTGTGGTCGCCCACAACAAAGATCTACGTAGTAACAAGCTGACTGTGCTCCCAGCTCTCTCCCAAGGCATGGTCGGCGTTCAGGTCGTAGGCCGGTTCTGATGCCTAGCGTCCTCCTACCGCTCGCAAATGGTAGTGAAGACCTAGAAGCCATCACTGTGCTCAACATCCTGCGCCGCGCAGGTATCGAGGCTGTCAGCGCTAGCCTCGATGGTCAAGCGATACGCGGCAGTCGCGGCACTCTGTTGATCCCGGATACATCCTTGGATGAGGCGCTCAAGCGCCGATTCGACATGGTGGTATTGCCTGGTGGGCAGCCCGGCACCAACAACCTGAAAGCCGATGCCCGCATCATCAAACTCGTGCAAGACATGGCAGCAGAGGGGGGCTACGTCTGCGCCATCTGTGCGGCGCCTTCTATTCTGGCAACGGCCGGGTTGTTAGACGGGAAACGTGCCACCAGCTTTCCAGGCGCCTTAAATGCCTTCCCTCGCGTGTCTCAACAACCACAAGCGGTAGTCGAAGATGGAAAGCTCATCACTTCACGCGGGCCCGGCACTGCCATGGATTTCGCGCTGACCTTGGTGGAGCGACTATCCGGCAGATCTAAACGCGATGAAGTCGAAGCAGGCTTGGTGCGCTAAGTGCTCTCCGCACTAAAAAGACTTCCCCCTTCCATCATCGCACTGTTGTTGCAAGTCGCTGCATTCGTAGTCGTCATGTTCGTCGTGCGTGCAACCCAACTCCAGCTCGCTCCCATTGTGTTCGTTCTATTGTGCGGCGGACTGGCGGCATGGTTCAGCCATCTCGCCAAGCAGGCTCGCTGGTGGCTCTTCATCCAACTAGCTTTCTTGCCGGCGATACTGGCGGCGTACTCACTCGATATCCCGCCCACCCTGTTCCTCATAGCATTTGTCATCATGCTTGCAGTTTATTGGAGTGCATTCCGCACTCAGGTGCCGCTCTATCTTTCCAGCAACAAGGTATGGGAAGCGCTCGAGACGCAACTCCCGAGTGATCGGTCTTTTAATTTCATCGATCTCGGTTCTGGCATAGGAGGCGTGCTGACCCACCTCGCCAAGTCACATCCTAAAGGTCAATATCACGGCGTTGAATATGCGCCGCTCCCCTGCTTTTGGAGTTGGCTACGAATCAAATCCGGCAAACATAAGAACTGCACAGTGCAATGGGGCAGCATGTGGGATAGTGATCTGTCGCAATACGATGTGGTGTTCGCCTATCTATCGCCTGTGCCGATGGAAAAACTCTGGCACAAGGCACGAGCTGAGATGCGTTCGGGCAGCCTGTTCATCAGCAACACTTTCGCAGTGCCAGACCATCCCCCACAATCGACTCTGACTGTAGACGATCTACACTCTTCGACCTTGTATATCTGGAAGATGTGATGTTTACCCTCAGTTATTTCAATGAGTTACAAGCCCCCCACCGAAACCCTTCCCAATGCAGAATATTTTGGTTAGGATGCGGTCCTAGTTCAGTTACACATCTACGCGGCATCAACCGCACGAACACAAAATCCAACAACCTAAACGAGAACCGAACATGAGCGAACACATCCGTTATGTAACCGATGACACCTTCACTGCTGAAGTGTTGCAATCCCCCGTCCCCGTGCTGGTCGACTACTGGGCTGAATGGTGTGGCCCTTGCCGCATGATCGCCCCCATCTTGGATGAAGTCTCCAAAGAATACGCAGGGCGTTTGAACGTCGCTAAGCTGAACGTGGACGAGAACCAAGAGACACCACAAAAATACGGCGTGCGCGGCATCCCGACATTGATGCTGTTCAAGAACGGCAACATCGAAGCGACCAAGGTCGGCGCGTTGTCCAAGTCACAACTGACCGCTTTCATCGACAGCCACATCTAAACATTTCTAACAGCCCGCCCGACACTGCATCGTTTCTTCCTGAAACAACGACAAAGAAATAATTTTCAGTTCGGCGCGGGAAATCTCGCAAAACCCCAAAAAAACCAGTCTCACATCCCTAGCAACTCTCAATAACCTAGCGCTCACGCGCCCCATCCTGACTATGCATCTATCCGACCTCAAGACCAAACACATCACCGAATTGGTAGAACTTGCCACCACCAATCAAATCGATAATGCCAACCGTATGCGCAAGCAAGATCTGATGTTTGCGTTGCTTAAAAGCCATGCGAAGAAGGGTGAAAGCATCTTTGGTGAAGGTACGCTGGAAGTGCTGCCGGATGGTTTCGGATTCTTGCGTTCACCTGACACGTCATACTTGGCAGGCCCAGATGACATCTACGTCAGCCCGAGCCAAGTACGTCGTTTTAACCTGCATACAGGCGACTCCATCGAGGGCGAGATTCGCACCCCGAAGGAAGGTGAACGCTATGTGGCGTTGGTCAAGGTAGACCGCGTCAACGGAGAGCCTCCCGAGAACGCCAAGAACAAGATCCTGTTCGAGAACTTGACACCACTGTTCCCGACCCAACAACTCTCGCTTGAGCGCGACATCCGCGCCGAAGAGAACATCACTGGCCGAATAATCGATATCGTTGCTCCAATCGGTAAAGGACAACGTGGCTTGTTGGTCGCATCGCCCAAGTCGGGTAAGACCGTGATGCTGCAGCACATCGCCCACTCTATCTCTGCTAATCATCCCGATGCGATCCTGATCGTATTGCTGATCGATGAGCGCCCAGAAGAAGTGACCGAGATGAGCCGCACCGTTCGCGGCGAAGTCGTCGCTTCCACTTTCGACGAGCCAGCTACCCGCCACGTACAAGTCGCAGAGATGGTTCTGGAAAAAGCCAAGCGCCTAGTCGAACACAAGAAGGATGTCGTCATCCTGCTCGACTCCATCACTCGTTTGGCACGCGCTTACAACACAGTCATCCCTTCCTCCGGCAAGGTACTGACTGGTGGTGTTGATGCGAATGCCTTGCAACGTCCAAAACGCTTCTTTGGTGCGGCACGTAACATCGAAGAAGGCGGCTCACTCACCATCATCGCCACCGCACTGGTCGATACAGGTAGCCGCATGGACGACGTGATCTACGAAGAATTCAAGGGAACCGGCAACATGGAGATCCATTTGGATCGCCGCATGGCCGAAAAGCGTATCTACCCTGCCATCAACGTCAACCGTTCTGGCACCCGCAAGGAAGAGTTGCTCATCAAACAAGATTTGCTGCAACGCATCTGGGTTCTGCGTAAGCTGTTGTATCCAATGGATGAATTGGAAGCGATGGAATTCCTGCTAGATAAGGTGAAAGCCACCAAGAACAACGCAGAATTCTTCGATTCAATGAAGCGCTAAGCCCTGAAAAGGAAAACCAAAAAAGGCTTTTGACGGATGGTGCCCTTTATGTATAATGCGCGCCTTTCGGAAAAGCGTAGTTTTCAGTGAAGGCTAACCATTCGGTTATGCCGCAACTAAAAACCGCATTTAGCGGGTTATGCCCTAACTAGTAACCGCATCAAGCGAGGTCGTTATGTACGCAGTAATCAAAACCGGCGGTAAGCAACACCGCGTAATCTTGGGCGAAACACTCAAGGTCGAATCTATCGTTGGCGAAGTCGGCACATCCTTGGTATTGGATAAAGTGCTGATGGTTGGTAACGGTGACAAAGTTTCTGTTGGTCAGCCTCTGCTGACTGGCGCGACTGTAAAAGCGACCATCGTCGCTAACGGTCGCCACGACAAAGTGACCATCTTCAAGATGCGTCGTCGTAAGCACTATCAAAAGCATCAAGGTCATCGTCAAAACTACACTGAGATCCGCATCGACGGTATCTCGGCTTAATTTCTAAGGAGCTAGAAAATGGCATCGAAAAAAGGCGGAGGTAGTACCAGTAACGGCCGCGACTCGCACTCGAAACGATTGGGTGTTAAGAGTTACGGCGGCGAATTGATCAGCGCAGGTAGCATCATCGTGCGTCAACGCGGTACAGAATTTCACGCAGGCGACAACGTCGGCATGGGCAAAGATCACACCCTGTTCGCTAAGATGACAGGCAAAGTGGTGTTCGCAATCAAAGGCGCGGCTAAACGTAGAACGGTTAGCATCGTCGCTGCTTAAGTATTTGAGCAGTTAAAATGAGCCCTATCGCAAGGTAGGGCTTTTTTATTTTTAGGTCATTCGCAATATGAAATTCATCGACGAATCAAAGATCGAAGTCATCGCAGGCGACGGCGGTAACGGCGCTGCTAGTTTTCGTCGTGAAAAATATATCGAAAAAGGCGGTCCTGACGGTGGTGACGGTGGTCGTGGCGGCAGTGTGATCGCCGTCGCTGACCGCAACATCAACACATTGGTCGACTTCCGTTTTGCACGTATGCACCGAGCCAAGAATGGCGAACGTGGTGGTA
>JAVBYP010000094.1 GCA_030823965.1 Sideroxydans sp. | reverse complement strand
TGGTGTGGTGTCACAAGAGATGGGCATGGTCATCGGCGCGCTCATCGTGCTCACCTACACGACTTTCGGCGGCATGTGGTCGGTGGCCTTGCTCGATTTCGTGCAGATGACCGTCATCATGTGCGGAATGTTGTTCATCGCGTGGTTCGTCAGCGGTATGACGGGAGGCGTAGGGGCGGTCGTCGCGCATGCGGAAGCGGCGGGTAAATTGAACTTCTTCCCGCAGGGGGATTACACCCATTGGGTACCTTTCATCGGTGCTTGGCTCACCATGATGCTGGGCTCGATCCCGCAACAAGACGTGTTTCAGCGCATCACCGCAGCCAAGAACCAAAAGACAGCCGTGCGTGGTTCGGTGCTAGGTGGTTCGCTGTATTTCGTGTTCGCCTTCGTGCCCATGTTCTTGGCCTATTCAGCCACTCTGGTCGATCCCAAAGTGTTCGGAGATTTGCTAGAGCAGGATTCGCAATTGATATTGCCGACACTTATCCTCGAGCACACTCCCGTGTTCGCTCAGGTCATCTTCTTCGGCGCACTACTCTCCGCCATCATGAGTTGTTCTTCTGCCACTTTGCTTGCCCCATCGGTGGCGTTCACCGAGAACATCCTCAAGCACTTCATCTTGAAAGACATGAGCGACAAGCAGTTCCTGCTTGCTATGCGCATCACGCTATGGGTCTTCGGCGCAGTGGTGCTCGGTGTGGCGCTCAATTCCGAGCTGAGCATCTTCAAGATGGTAGAGAGCGCCTACAAGATCACGCTGGTGGCGGCTTTCGTGCCGCTGGCTTTCGGCCTGTATTGGAAGCGAGCCAACTCGCAAGGTGCGCTAACAGCCATGGTGATGGGGCTCACCACGTGGATGTTGTGTGAAGTGTTCGAGCCGTCTGAGATATGGCCTCCACAATTGGTGGGGCTGATGGTGAGCATGGTGGGGATGGTCGTGGGTTCATTGTTGCCGAACTGGATGGGGCAACATGTCGAGCCGCATCGTCACCCCAACCACCACATCGTCACCCAAGCAGAAACTTCGAATTGACCGTCATCTTACTGTCACAATTCTTCAATACCATCGTCATCCAATAGAAATGAAACCGATGGAGAAGACAATGACGACCGCGAATATCCTGTTGGTGGAAGATGAGCCAGCAATCCAAGAGCTACTTGCTTTCAACGTGGCTCAGTGTGGCTACCGACCCATACAAGCTCTTGATGTGCCCGCTGCACAAGCTGAGATCAATCGTGCGCTGCCAGATCTCATTCTGCTCGATTGGATGTTGCCGGGTACATCGGGCGTCGAGTTCGCTCGACGTTTACGTGCTGATTCGCGTACCCGAGACATCCCCATCATCATGCTCACCGCGCGTACGGAAGAGCACGACAAGGTGCTGGGATTGGAATCAGGGGCGGATGACTACATCACCAAACCTTTCTCGCCGCGCGAACTGATGGCGCGTATCCGTGCCGTGTTACGTCGTCGCGCGCCGCAGATGACGGATGAGACCGTGCGTGCCGAGGGTATCGAACTCTCTCCTTCCACGCACCGCGTGAATGCCAAGGGTGTGAACATCGAATTGGGTCCCACCGAGTTTCGTTTGCTGCATTTCTTCATGACGCATACCGAGCGCGTCTATAGCCGCACTCAACTGCTCGATCAAGTATGGGGCGATCATGTGTTCGTGGAAGAGCGCACCATCGATGTTCACATCCGTCGCTTGCGCCAAGCACTAGAGCCATCAGGCTTGGACAATCTGATTCAGACCGTGCGCGGTAGCGGCTATCGTTTCTCTAAAGACTGAACGCGAAGACTCCGATTCACCATCCCCCGTATAATGCGGCTAGTCAAACAATGAACTGGTTCGCATCGTGAGCGATTTCTGGCAGCGCGTCTTAGTCTATCCATTCGTAGTACTCGTACTCTCCCTCCTGTTATGGGCGATAGCGGGGGCTTTGCCCGCCGCGCTGTTCTTCGGCGTGCTCATGTTGTGGCGCTTGTTCTTCCATCTACGCAATCTGGCTGACCTGCAACGTTGGCTCGCCTCCCCTGAAACAACAGATGTGCCGGACGGTTCCGGTCTTTGGGAAGACGCCTTCTCCAAACTCAACAAGATGATGCGCAATCTGCGCAAAGAGCGTGAAAAACATGCCGCCGCCTTGTTGCAGATGGAGCAGGCGACAGGAGCGCTACCTGATGGCGTGGTCATCCTTGATGCTTCGGATCGTATCGAATGGTGCAACCTGCTCGCTGTGCGCCATTTTGGCTTGGATCCAGAACGTGACATGGGGCAGCAGATCACCTATCTGGCGCGTCAACCCGAGTTCGTGCAGTACCTTGCCACGCGCAACTTCAGCGAGCCTCTCATCCTGCGTAATTCGCGCCACGATGGCATCGTCCTTTCCATCAAACTCATCTCTTACGGAAAAGACAAGCGTCTGCTCATCAGCAGCGACATCACGCAGCTTGAGCGCATCGAGACCATGCGGCGTGATTTCGTGGCCAACGTGTCGCACGAATTGCGCACCCCGCTCACCGTGGTGAACGGTTTTGTCGAGACCATGCACGACATGCCGCACCTTGAGAACGACATGGCGCGTCGTGCGCTGAATCTCATGGGTGACCAGACGATACGCATGGAGAGTTTGGTTGATGACCTACTCACCCTATCGCGCTTGGAGAACGACAACAATCCCCTTCGCGAAGAAACAGTGGATGTCAGCGCGCTACTGAATGAGATATTCAAAGAGGGGCAACTGCTGAGTAACGGCAAGCATCAACTGCACCTTGAGGTTGAGAGTGATGCTAAGTTATAAGGTAGCCGAGATGAGTTGCGCAGTGCCTTCACCAACCTACTCACTAATGCAATCCGCTACACACCAGCGGCGGGTGAGATCACTATGCGTTGGGCAGATAAGGATGGTTGTTTGGCCTATTGCGTGCGAGATAGTGGCATCGGTATCGCACCACAACATATCCCCCGTCTGACCGAACGTTTCTATCGAGTGGATCGTAGTCGTTCACGCGAGACGGGTGGTACGGGATTGGGGTTGGCCATCGTCAAACACATCGCCATGCGTCATCAGGCAAAATTGGAAGTGGTGAGTGAAGAGGGAAAGGGCAGTACTTTCGCGCTAGTATTTCCCGCACGCCGCCGCCAGTGATGGGGTGAGGATAGGGTTGTATATGAAAGTAGATGATCACCACTTCGAGGATACAGACTCAAAAGTGAGATCGCAGCAGGAGCTTGTCAACCGCTTCCTGAGGGATGTGCTCTTAGTGATGGCGCTGATGGCGGCGATCTTGGGTACTTACCGGCTATTTGTCACACCCTTATTGGGGTGGGTCGATATGGCGATCACCTTCTTCAGTCTCCTTCTGTACGTTATCCTCAAGCGTCATCCCAATCAAGCTTCTTCAATCGCAAATGTGATGCTGGGCATCGCGTATCTATCCGCGACGGGCGTCTATCTGATGCTTGTCGATAATTCGATGCGCATGGGATTGTTCTTCCCCTTGCTGATCGGTGCCTTCTATTTGAAAGGCTTCAAGGTCAGTGTCTATTGGCTTGTCGCCATCCTTACTACATTATTTTTCGGCAAGTTCCAGCCTTGGTTTGATGTGGGGTACTCGGATTTCGAGATATTTGCGACATGCATGTATTTGGCAGCGACCTTCGCCATTCTCTGGAACTTTGAGTTACTTCGATTAAGCAAAGAAAAACAGGAACGCGAATCTGAATTGCAGAGCCGGCTCGACCAACGCTGGAGGCTGGCATTGGAGAGTGCAGGGGATGCGATCTGGGATTGGAACCTGCAAACGAATCGTTTCGTATTCTCAAAAAGTTATGCCGAGATGCTGGGGTATGTGGAAAGCGATTTTGATGAGAGGCCAGACCATCTAGAGAAGATATTGCATCCAGAAGAAAAACAACAGGCGATGGCGTATCTGCATGGCTACTTGAATGGGGCGTTCAGCGGGCAGTACACCTCAGAGCATCGTCTTCAGTGTAAGGATGGGCACTACAAGTGGATACTCTGTCGCGGGCGTGTGACGGCACGTGACGAGAACGGCAGGCCGGCTCGAATGTTTGGGACGCATGTAGACATCACTGAGCGCAAACGTATAGAAACGGAATTGC
Source organism: Sideroxydans sp. (assembly GCA_030823965.1). GTDB lineage: Bacteria > Pseudomonadota > Gammaproteobacteria > Burkholderiales > Gallionellaceae > Sideroxyarcus. The sequence goes on along the minus strand of JAVBYP010000094.1, from coordinate 5,937 downwards.
ACGAAAGCGAGAGGCGGCTACGCATGGCCTTTGAGGCCTCACGTATGGGTGCGTGGTCTTATGATTTCAAAAGAGATAAATTGTACTGGTCGCCCGATATATTCCGCTTCTTAGGTTTAGCACCTTTCGAGCCTACGGTGGAATTCCTGATGAATAGTATCCATCCGGACGACAGAGAGCGGGTCGCTGCTGCGCGTGAACGTGCGATCAACGAGAAGTTACCTTATGTGGCTGAGTATCGCGTCCGCAATGAACACGAGACGCGTTGGCTCGAAAGCAGGGCAGAAGTGTTGTATGACGCTGACGATAAGCCGCTCAATATGATCGGTACGATACAAGACATCACCGAACGTAAGGAGCATGAGAAACAGTTGCAACACACCGCTCATTACGATGCGCTCACGGGCGTGCCGAACCGAGTCTTGTTGGCGGACAGATTGTCACAAGCCTTGGCTCGTGCTAAGCGTGAGGATGGTTTGATGGCGGTTTGCTATCTGGACCTAGATGGATTCAAGCCAGTGAACGATAACTTTGGTCATGATGCGGGTGACAAGGTGTTGGTCGAGATATCCAGGCGAATCAAGGATGCCATTCGGGAAGACGACACCGTGGCGCGTTTGGGGGGGGATGAATTCGTCGTGCTTTTGGTCGGTATGGAAGCGCCGGAAGAATGTGCCGGCAGTTTGAATAGGCTACTTGATGCCATCCATCGGCCGATCGAGGTGCACAGTCAATCGATACGCATCAGCGCGAGCATCGGCGTGGCCTTGTATCCCGAGGATGATCATGATCCAGACACCTTGCTACGTCATGCCGATCAGGCGATGTATGTGGCCAAGCAGTCAGGTAAGAACCGTTATCACTTGTTCGATCCAACCAACGATCAGCGCGCACGTTCACACCATGAGCTGTTGTTACAGATACGCAATGGTTTGGCACAAGGAGAGTTCGAGTTGTATTACCAGCCTAAGGTCGAACTGATCACCCGTCGCATGGTGGGGGCGGAAGCGTTGTTACGTTGGAACCATCCGGCTCGCGGGTTACTACTGCCAGAGGAGTTCCTACGCATCATCGAAGATACCGAGATGGAGATCGAGCTGGGTGATTGGGTCATCAGCACCGCCATCGATCAGCAGCGCCGTTGGCGTGAACACGGTTTGCGTATCGAATTGAGCATCAATGTATCCGCGTATCATCTGCAATCGCCACTCTTTTCGGAAAAATTGAAGGCTCGCTCTGATCTTTGTTGTCCTGGCAACTGTTCGGGTACCTTGCAGATCGAGGTGTTGGAGACGGCCGCTTTAGAAGATGTGGTGGGGGTGAGTGCGATCATCTCCGAATGCAAGGCATTCGGAATGGCCTTTGCTTTGGACGATTTCGGAACAGGTTATTCGTCGATGAGCTATCTGAGCAAGTTCGATGTGGATGTGCTCAAGATCGACCAGTCATTCATCCGCGACATGTTGGAAGACAAAGGCGATCACGCTATCGTGCAAGGCATCATCGCGCTGGCGAAGGCGTTCGAGATGGGGATCGTTGCCGAGGGTGTGGAGACGGAAGCGCAATACCAAGCTTTGTTGCAGATCGGTTGTGAGGTCGGCCAGGGTTACGGTATCGCACGACCGATGACGGCAGATGCATTGGTCGAATGGAGCAAGAGAGCTTAGTTCGCTTTTCCAGCAGCGACCGGCGCGAAACTGACACGCTCGAAATCGCTTCCTTTCTCGACGCTGAATCCCAAGGTCACGCTCTGTTTGCCATCGTCAGCTATCGCCATCTCCAGCGTACGTCCCGCCTTGAACCAGTCTCGTGGCAACACCAGACTGGCTGGGATATTCAGCTTCTCCATGGCGGGCAACAGCAGTGCGGGTGCCGAACCCGATCGCAGAAGCTCACTATCTGCGTTGCCGCGCACGGTCACCGCTTGCGGTTGACCCGGTAGATAGCGCAGTCCGATATAAAGATGCCCTGTGCGTGTCACATTGACCAAGGTGGTGAAGCCTAGCTTGTGGGTCGTGCTGTTCGGGGCGAACACACTCACAAGTTGTTGATGCGCCAAGCGCTCGCCGACGTTCGCTTTGCGCAATAGGTGAGCTCGAATGAGGCTGTCTTCTTCGACCATCCATTCTTCAGGAACGAAGCCCAACTCCTTATAGGCATGTTGGCCGGTGTCGTCCAACACACGACCAAATGTCTCGATCTGGCGCTGTGCATCTTGGCTGGCCTTGGCCGTGTCTTTGACGGGCTTGAACGGCCTGCGGGCGATCTGTGCGTAGATCTGTTCCAAACCGATGCATAGGTGAGTGATACTGCTGTCGCGAGGGACATCCGCCATCGAATCGGGGCGAGCTTCGCACCAGCAGGCATGCAATTGATTGAGTAGCGCCACACCCTCTTTGCTGGAAAGTTCAGAACCTAGATCGACTTGTTGTGGTGCCTGACCTTGTTGCAACAAGATGGTCTTCACGCGGATGAGTTTCGAAAGCGGCACCATCGCCAGATAACGCATGCTGGCGGTTGCTAGATCAGGTCGCGCCCTGAACAACGCATGCGTGCCAGCCAGGTCAACACCCAACGGAGGTGCATCATCTTTACTGATGCTGCAACGTGGTTCGATAGTGATCGCATCGCCCCACAGGCTGAGCCAACGCTCTGCGATGTGCCAGTGGCTGCGCGAGAGGCCGAGCAGGCGTGCACGATGCATGAGCAAGGTCTTGGCATACAGCGTGCGGCAAGTGACGGGATGGCCTGCGTAGTAACGTTCGTCGCGCACGGTTTCGTTTTGCAGACCCAGCGATTCTATGTGTGCGTAGAGGCTATGCAGTTGTTGCCAAGTCTTGCCATCCGGCTCGCACCCAGCGCGCAAGAAGTCACCGATCTGCAAGCTACTGTATTGAACGCAACGTTGGCACAGCAGTGCTGTCTGCGCGGCAAGCGCCTTGTCACCCATCTCGACACTTTGCAGGCAACGCAGATAGCCGTTGAGCATGCTTTGCCACAAACTGGAAAGTGAAAGTAGCAGGAGGAATTCGTCATCAGCCAGAGGCAATTTCTTGCCGATCAATTTTTTGGCGAAATCGTTTTGTACGACGGCGATGGTCTCGCGCAGGACTTCTAGGGTCTGCAGGCGATCACTGCCCTTGATCGGGCAGCGATTCAATTCATCCAGTTGTTTGCGCAACGTGCCGTGCGCCAAGTTGAGATTGGTCAGTTGCAACTGGCTCAGCCACTGAGTGCAAGAGGCGGCATCTTTGAATGCCGGTTGCGCGAGGTCGTCAGTAGGTTCGAGCGGAAGCATGGTCACAGGTTATAACAGCACTCGCTCGATACCGCCATCGTTGGCATTGGCGACATATTCTGCCATCCAGTTCGGACCCAGCAGATGCTTCGCCATCTCCACCACGATGTAGTCAGTCGTCGTGCCGGCATCGTCGTTGTAACGGCTCAAGCCTTGTTGGCAAGCAGGACAGGAGGTGAGTATCTTTACTTCCCCTGTGAATCCATCTGCACGCAAGTCGGCAGAACCTTTGCGCATCTCCTCTTCCTTGCGGAATCGAACTTGAGTGGCGATGTGCGGCACGCTGGAACCGAAGGTGCCCGCTTCGCCGCAGCAACGATCATTCAGCGGTACGTTGCTGCCCATCAACTCGCTCACCACTTTGAGTGGCGCGTAGGTCTTCATCGGTGAGTGGCAGGGGTCGTGATACATGTAACGCGTGCCTTCTATACCTTGCAGCTTCACACCTTTCTCCAGCAGATACTCGTGGATGTCGAGCAAGCGGCAACCGGGGAATATCTTGTCGAATTGGTACTTCTGCAATTGGTCCATGCAGGTGCCGCAAGACACGATCACGGTCTTGATGTCGAGGTAGTTCAATGTGTTCGCGACGCGATGGAACAGCACGCGATTGTCGGTGGTGATCTGGTTCGCCTTGTCGTCCTGACCGGAAGCGTTCTGCGGATAGCCGCAGCACAGATAGCCGGGTGGTAATACCGTCACCGCTCCCACTTCATACAACATCGCTTGTGTCGCCAGCCCTACTTGGCCGAACAGACGTTCCGAGCCGCAGCCGGGGAAATAGAACACTGCCTCTGATTCTTCGCTCAGCTTGCGCGGATCACGAATGACGGGAACGACGGTGTCGTCCTCGATATCAAGCAACGCACGCGATGTCTTCTTGGGTAATCCACCCGGCATCGGTTTGTTGATGAAATGGATGACGTGCGCCTTGAGCGAAGGTTTGCCCACAGTGGCAGGCGGATGTTTGAGTTGGTTGTTCAGCAAGCCGAAACTCTTCGCGATGCGATGGGCGAGGCGTTGCCCTTTGTATGCCCACTCGATCATCACCTTGCGGATCAGCTTGATGGTCATCGGGTCGGTAGCATTGAGGAACAACATCGATGTCGCGGTGACCGGATTGAAGTTCTTCTTGCCTTGTTTGCGCAGGAAATTGCGCATCGCCACCGAGACATCGCCGAAGTCGATATCGACAGGGCAAGGTTTCTTGCAGCGGTGGCACACGGTGCAGTGATCGGCCACGTCGTTGAACTCGTCGAAGTGCTGGATGGACACACCGCGTCGCGTCTGCTCTTCGTACAGGAAGGCTTCGATGAGCAGGGAGGTCGCCAGTATCTTGTTGCGCGGCGAGTAGAGTAGGTTGGCGCGCGGCACGTGTGTCGAACAGACAGGTTTGCATTTGCCGCAACGCAGGCAGTCCTTGATGGAGTCGGATATTTCGCCCAACTCGCTCTTCTCTAGGATCAGGCTCTCCAATTCCATCAGGTTGAAGCTGGGGGTGTAAGCGCGCTCAAGGTTGCTACCCGACAACAATTTTCCTTTGTTGAAACGACCTTCGGGGTCGACCTTCTGCTTATAGGCGGCGAAAGGAGCGAGTTCTGATTTCTCCAAATAATCGAACTTGGTGATGCCGATGCCGTGTTCGCCTGAAATGACACCGCCCAAGTCCTTCGCCAACTGCATGATGCGGTCCACGGCGGCATAAGCCTGTTGCAGCATCACGTAGTCGTCTGAGTTCACTGGGATGTTGGTGTGCACGTTGCCGTCACCCGCGTGCATGTGCAGCGCGATGAACACGCGGCTCTTCAACACGCTTTGATGAGTGGCGTTGCAACGCTCAAGGATAGGCTCGTAAGTGTTGCCACTGAAGATCTGGCGCAGCGGTTCACGTAGTTCGCGCTTCCACGAGGCGCGCAGCAGATGGCGCTGCACTGCATCGAACACGGTGACAGCGTCTTGTTTGTCCGCGGGCGCGAATGGGCAATCAGAGAGCGGCGCATCCAAGTTCTCCAGCAGCCAAGTCCAGCGCGTGCGCACTTCGGTCAGCAGATGTTGCGCCGCTTGCGGACGGTTGCCCAACAACTCGGCATCGCCCAGTTGCGCATCGTCTTGGTAACGCAGTGGCAATTCGCCTTTGAAGAATACTTCGAGCGCATCGAGTAGCTTGATCTTGTTGCCTAAGGACAACTCGATATTGATGCGCTCGATGCCATCGCAATAGTCGCCCATGCGTGGCAATGGGATGACCACATCCTCGTTAATCTTGAAGGCGTTGGTGTGTTTGGCGATGGCGGCGGTGCGCGCGCGATCCAGCCAGAACTTCTTACGCGCTTCGGCAGAGACGGCGATGAAACCTTCTCCGTGGCGCAGGTTCGCCAAGCGCACGATCTCCGAGGCGGCTTCGCCTGCCGCGCGTTCATCGTCACTCACCACATCGGCGATCAACACCATCTTGGGACGAGTGCCGCGTTTCGATTTGGTGGCGTAGCCCACCGCTTTCAGATAACGCTCGTCCAGATGCTCAAGGCCGGCGAGGAAAGCAGGAGATGCATCGCTTCGATGTTTGAAATATTCCGTGACTTCGACGATGGCGGGCACGGCCTCATGTACTTGGCCGAAGAATTCCAGACACACGGTGC
>JAVBYP010000064.1 GCA_030823965.1 Sideroxydans sp. | reverse complement strand
CGCAACGAATCAGGTAATGGAGTAGCGCTCAATTCATAGCTGAGCTTGGATGCCGGCATCTCGGACAAGCTCGATGCCTCTTCGTCCAACTTCACTAGCTGAACAGACTGGACCTCAGTAGGTTTCTCTTCGACTTGTAGCTCACTCCGTAATAAGCGCATCGAATAGATCACAGCCACCAGACTCAAGATGCCCAATCCGATCCAGACATACTTCAGCCAGTTCTTTTCAACTGGCGTAGCAACAGCACGAACCTGAGTCTGATGCGGTGAGGCATGTACCCCACGCTGTTCTAATTGATTCAATACCTCGTTGATCAGACTCATTGCAATACCAACCAAGTCACCACACCCACGATCGTAGTAGCAACAGCACCCCACATCACCCAAGTGTGCCAATCGCGGCGCACCTCAGGAGTATCTGATCCTGCAAGTCCTACATGCTTACTGGTGATCTGCTGGCGTCCTTCCGCAAAGGCCAGCATCAACGCCTTGTGAGCAACGATATTGATGAGTCTTGGAGTGCCTCCTGTGATGCGATGCAATTTGGCAACGGCATGCCTATTGAATAAGGTATCACCCACATATCCTGCTACCGCCAAACGATGTCTCAGATAGCGCTCCAATTCATCTTGGCGTAGGCCTTTCAATTCGTACTGGAAGCTTATCCGCTGGCGTAACTGACGCACCGAGTGGTGTTGTAGATGGTCATTCAACTCAGGTTGGCCGAATAGAACGACCTGCAACAATTTGCGCTTTTCAGTTTCCAGATTGGTCAATAGACGTAAGACCTCCATACTCTCCAGCGGCATCGCCTGTGCTTCATCCAAACAGACCAGCACTCTCTTTCCCTCGCGAGCGAAGTTCAACAGGGCGCGAGTGATCTCTTTCAACAGGTGATGCTGATCTACCGAATCATCAAGTTCGATACGGAACTCGTCTGCCAGTGCCAGCAAAAGACTGCGCGGCTCAAGATAGGGATTGGGGAGATACGCGGTGACGAAATGCAGGCCTTCTTTTGCGTGCGCCTGCTCGTCTTGAGTACCGATGAGGGTGGTAGCTTGCTTACCTTGATTGAGTGTAGCGAGGAATTTTCGGCACAACAGAGTCTTGCCGTTTCCCACTTCGCCCGTGATCTTGATGAAGCCTTCTCCGTTACGAGCGGCCACCAACAGGGTGTTCAGTCCTTCTTGATAATTCGAACAGGCGAAGAAGAAACTTGTATCTGGCGTCAGTGAGAACGGGACTTCGCGCAGGCCAAAATGACGCAGATACATTCTTATCTGGACATACTATTGATGCGGTCGCGACTACGAGTGATATCTTCCGACCAGTCTTTATCGCTATTTACGACTGTAGGCTTGATCATGATCACCAATTCACGCTTCTCAGTACGCTGACTCACCTGACCAAATATTGATTTTGGCAATGCAGGCAAACCAGAACGGTCATCGAATGAAGCTTGACGCATCAAACCACCGATCACCACGATCTGACCGCCTCGTGCTCGAACGATACTGTCCGTCTCGGAAACCGAGCTTGAGGCCAAAGGCAAGTTATAGATGTTAGAGGTCCCACCCGACGTCCCTAGGTTCACCGTCTTATTCACTGTTGTGACGGTGCTGACAGAAGGATGGACATGCAAGATGATGTCGTCGTTCTCATCGATACGTGGAGTCACATCCAAAGCGATACCTGAGAAGAATGGCTGCACTTTGACCGTAGGTGAAGTGCCAGCTATCGCGGTCGTAGATTGAGTGCCGCCAGTCACTTCGGTGACGAAGAACTCATCGGTTCCCACCTTAAGTACGGCTTTTTGATTGTTCAAAGTCGCGATGCGAGGACTAGAAAGCACATGTACATCGCCTTGCGACTCAAGCATGTTCAGTAGCGCAGCAAAATTGCTCGTCTGGAATGCTAGACCGAACATGGTCCCAGCGACCGCTCCTGTCGGCAAGGCTGTCGCCGCAGTCGCTACGAGATCCGTACCGACATTCGAATTTAGCACCGAGTTCGATAGCGATGTACCCGTAGCAGACGTCAGCGTACTACCCGAAGTTATCATGCCGCCGCTTGCGCGTTTGGCTGCACCGTTGGCAAACGCTGCCCAGTTCACGCCAGATTGAAAGGAATCATTCAACTGCACTTCAACGATCTTTGCCTCAAGAATGACTTGGCGTTCTATGGAGATCTGCGATGCCTTCAAATAGGCCGCGATATTCTTCATCTCTTCAGGCGTCGCACGCACCACGATCACGCCAGACATAGGACTGATGACCACGCTACGCCCTTTTTCTGCCCCTACGATAGCCTTGAGCGCTTCGCTCAGTTCTTCCCAGAAATCAGACTTGGAGGTCATGCTGACCTTGCTGCTATCACGGTTAGCCGAATTTGCTGCAGTCGTAGTATTGGTGGTACCTGTGCTCCCCAATGCCGAATCCGCAACAGAGCCAGAAGCAACGCGCAGACTCGACTTGCCATCTCTTTGACCCGTCAAATAGTTCACGTGGAAGATACGTGTCTGCAATCCGAGTGGCTGGATATAGATACGATTACCATCCATCTTGTACTCGTAGCCGTACATCTCGCGAATCGCTTCAAGTGCATCGAATACCGTCACATCTTTCAGATTGAGAGAGACATTCCCACTGACCTCAGGATGCAAAAGCATGCTGTAACGCGTACCAGAAACAATCGCCATGAAAACTTGCTGAGCTGGTGTGTTGCTCACGGCCAGATCGAACTTAGCCTCAACTGGTGCACCATTAGTGTTATCTGCTGGCGCGACTGCTAGGGGCGGCAATAAGGCATTATCGACTTCGTCCTGCTTGCTTGGTTGCGCGGAGCTCTGAGCAGCAATATCCATTTGCGCTTTGATCTCGTTCTTTACTCCCTGTTTGGCTCCGTCAGTAGCACACGCAGAAAGTAGAATTACACACAGTAAAAAGACTAGTCGTTTCATTTATTACTCCCATCCTTGATTGCTTCGGGGGCACAAACTACTGGAGTTTTTTTAGCCCGAGGCTTCTTCTTGATCCCACTTTTTACCGCCTTCACCGCTTTCGCCTTGATGACTGGCTTCATGGGCTGGCTTTTTACGCAGGCCAATTCATTCTTGCTCATGTTCACCGTCGGGAACATATGCATCACTTGACGACCTTGCGGACCCATTAGAACCACGCACGTCTCATTCACAACAATCAATTCCGCATCACCAAATTTGCCACCGCGTTCGACTTCTGCGCCGTTGATGATGGCTGCCTCGCGCGAGGGTGAAATGATCACAGACTGCAAGCCAGCCGGTGGCACCTCTATCTTTTCCGTTAAATCACCAGCGCCGGACGATAATCCTGGCACCAGATCAAAAGCCGGCCGTGTCGGATCGTTGAACTGCTCTGCCGCTTGGGCGCTGCTACACAAGAACAACGCGCAAACGCTAATTGTGAAAAGGCCTCTCATACCTGTAGCCATGTCTTATCCAAGCTTAGGGTGTACAGCGTCAACGTCAACTCCGCATTGGGGTATTGCACGACACTCATTTTCGCCATCCCCCAGAACATCTGGGTCGGCATCTTTTCCAACGCAGTCAGATATTGCATCAGGTCTGCATAACTACCGCGCACTGTCATCTGTACTCCATGCTTGAATATCTGCTTTTCTTGAACTCCCGCATTCGCTGCTTGGTCTGTCGATGGTTCGATGAACAACGAAACAGGTAATGTGTTCAATGCCACCAACTGTAGACGAACGTTCTTGGCTAGCACTTGCTCTAACAATGCCGCCATCTTTTCGGGTGGCACTAACTTGTCTTGCGTCGCTTTCAGATAGGCATCACCCTCTGCGATCTGTGTTTGCAATTGGCTGATTCGTTCACGCTGTGGCGCATGCTCGTCCGCTTGTTTAGCCTGCAACAATGCGGCAAGTTGGGCCTGAGTCTCTTTCATCCTCTCTTGCTGCTGCACGACCTGAGAAGACAATCGTTTTTGTTGTGCCAGTAGCGGATCAAGAAAGAATGTGTTGATGAGCGATACGACTGCGAAAGCTGCGGCTGCAAAGATCATCGCACGTTCGCGCAATGACATGCCGTCTACTTTTGCAATGGCTTGAGCTAGTTTCTCTTTCATCACTTAGTGCCTCCATCAGTGGGAGTCGATTGCAAGCTGAACTCGACATAGCCACGCGCGGCCGATGGATTATCCGTCACTGATTTGGGTTGGCTCATCCGCAGCGTTGCAAAAGACTTCCCGCGCATGACCGATTCCTGACTCAAGCGTTGGATATATGCCGGCAACAACTGAGGCCCTGTCGCTGCACCCTGTAGAACCATTTGCGCTCCGTCGCCATTGATATCGAATCCAGTCAGCCACAGACCATTAACCGACTGGCGCGCGAATGCACGCATGTATTCCGAATAACCTTGTGTGTTACCTATCGCACCACTTCTCAATGTATCAAGCAGACTTGTTTGCGCTGCGGCCTGCGCTTCTAACGCTTGCAACTCCTCATTCAGCATCTGCGTAGAACGCTGGGGCGAGAATTCATTGGCATAATTGACCAATCGCTTTTGCTCCGACTCATAGCGTTTTGTCATTTCCTGAGTCTGCTTAGCCAATTGCTGCACTTGATACCAAGCGTAGCCATAGAACAACATCGAACCCAACAAGATCATCCCGAGCGCCTGCATCATCGTCGCGACAGAGAAATATTTCTTCTGCTTGAGGAAGATAGGATTAAATAGATTGATCTGTTGGCTCATAGCGCCTTCTTCTCCAAGCGCAAAGCTGCACCCAAGGCATGCAGGGCATAACTCGCATACTCGCTATCGGCCAACTCGGGAATACCGATGATATCCATGCCTTCGGCCAGATCTAGAGGCGCAACGGATATTCCAAGATTGGCCGCCAACATAGGAACCAAACCTAGTTCGGCTGGCGCCGACACCAGCATTCTTTCAACGGAGATGTGATGAAACTGACGGTCAAAATAATCTAGTGAGCGTTGCACTTCCAGCTCAACACGATCTTGGTATTGTTGGCGCAGACTTTCATCGGCATCGGTCAATTGCCCCAGCGTGATATCGATGCGCCTTGCCAAGAACAACTCACCATCGCACGTCATCGTCAACAACCCACCCTCATCATCGAAGGCTAAGAAGGCCAAACCGCGTCCCTCTGTTTCGTATAAAGCTGCGATATTGCGCTGCGCCATCTCAGCGATATCGATCACCGACAAATCGAACTTGGCCTTCTCGAACAGAGAGATCCGCTTGCGAATCGTTTCATTGGATGCAGCTATCGCATACAAGGATTGAGGGCGATCACTACCGTATTTGTTTGAAGGGATCTGGAGCACATCGATCGTCGCGTCATCGATGTGGAAATTAAGCGAGTCTTTTATCTTCCAACGTATAGCCGTCTTAAGTTCATCCACCGGCACACTAGGCGCTTCGACCATCATCAACTGATACTCATTCGATCCAAGTATCGTCGTGTAACGACCACCTTCGAGCCCTGCTTCTTTTCGAATCTTTTCCAACGTAGCGGAATTCACTTCACTGGCGGGGTAAAACGCACATCGCGTCACTTGAGGACGCGCGCCGACATACTTCGCCTCGGCAACGTAAACACCCTTGTTTCCCAAGGACACCGAAACCCAACCGGCATCGCGGCTGCTTCGATTAAACAGAGAGAAAATTTGCGGGAATCCCATAATTAGCGTGAACTTAATTTATTAACCCATTGCTGTCAATGGATTATTTACTTTCAATATGCCGATTTTCCATCATCTGGTGATGGAAAACCGGCATCTCCCCCTAAACTTCCATAAGTCAGACCCAACACAAGCTGTCGAATAGCGGACAGTTTCAATACGATTCACGCAGATAGATAAATTCTTTTGTTCCCTTGTAGACACCAAAAGTCGCTGTACCCGCTACCAATCCCATATATGCATGGGCCGAAGGCGTTATTGTTGCAACGCCTTTGACACCAGGCTTACTCAATCCAAAAACGAGTTTTCCGTTTGCCATGGTTACATTCTGAGGAGTCGGGGATGTAGCTCCCGTCCCTACTGCATAACTTGCTGCCAAACCAAGCACGGTGGAATTATCCGTCAGACTGTTAACCCAACCGGTCGTGCCGAAATACTGTGCAGTTGCACCCGACGTCAGAGGCAACAACTCAGAACCATAGGCATTGGACAATTTGATGCGCCCATATGCAACTTTGAGTGCGCTTTCATCTGCTGCAGCAGAAACGATGGCCGAGCTGACACTGGTTCCAACAGCATGAATGGTCACATCTGAGGGCAACGCCGGTCCAGCCGCAGTGAATGTAAATGCTGGCAATGAGGTAGTAGTTGCCACACCTGCTGCGAAATTACTAGCCAACAGCAATGGATTGGATAAGCTACCTGCAGCTGCACTCACCCCGCTTAGTGTGACATCTTGCGCATAGGCATCGTGGTAGTTGCTGGTTGTAGTCCCCGACAGATTCTTGGCTGTTACCTTAACCGTGAACGGCTGGCCGGAATACACCATACCGTCTACCCCCAAGGCGTTCGCAGGGCAGGAAACATCAGGACAGGTCATCGGTGCTCCACCTGCACTCACTATCTCAGTCGTGTAATGGTCGGGGATAAAAGTGGTGGATGTTGCAGTTGTACCGGATGCGGTCGTCAAACCGCTGGTCAGGTAATTCCCACTGGTCAGCGCCGCGCTCAGATTAATGGCCCCCACCTCACCCCAAGTCAGATCACTAACGGTAGCCACCCCATTCACAAACGAAGTACCGGGGACCGCCGTCGTGCCACTGAGTGCAGGATCCGTCCAAGTACCTGCACCCATAGCCAATACAGAACTCAAGGTTGCTCCTTCCGGAGCATTCTCATTTCCAAAATTCAGTGTGGCAACGCCCGCTGCATTCAAGGCCGTCACAGTCGCGCTTAACGCCCTGCCCGCCTTGATTGGACCTGCTGTGACTCCCGTCACAGAGAACGACGCTGGGGCAGTGATGAAACTACCGCTGCCCGTCATCACTAGCCCCGTATCTATGCCCGTTGTGCCTGTATAAGAAGCAGATACGCTCATCTGACCGACATCGGCATACTGCAGCGATGGAGTAGCGATGCCGCTGGCATTAAAGGTCAGGCTAACGTTTGCTCCGCCCGCATCGCAGGCCGCAGCGGTATTGTTGCCCGCATTCAATGCAGCGCCACCTACGCGCACTGCTTGCGTACCGCTGGAAGGATTGGTGTAGCCGCACTTCAGATTTACCGTCTTGGTGCCTGTCATGCCTGGCACACACACCAGTGGATTGCTGGGGGCGGCTTTCACCGCCTGAATGGTCAGCGTGGAAGCGCTTTCAGCCAGATGGTTAGGTGCGGATACCAGCAGGGCCGAATTGGCAGATGTGAAGGAGCAAGACCCCCACGTGCAGGAGCTAGCAGCCGTGGGCGCCGGCGTGCTCGTCGCGTCGAGAGTGACACTGCCTACTGTAGTGACCTGAATACTCTTAGTTACTGTGCTGCTGCCTGCGGGAATCGTAAAGGCATTACTGCCGCCGCCCCAATTCACCGTCGGCGTACCTGTCGCGCTCAAAGAGCCACTGACGCCAGCGGTGTAGGGTGTCACACAGCTCGCATCCGCACACGCCTTGATCGTCAGCGTGGAAGGTGTGCAAGTCACGCCCTGCCCATCGGCATGCTGAATTTCGAAATGGTGCGGGCCTCCACCCAATATCGTGTTGGCGCAAACCCTCACGCGCTTAAAGTCGTGGTTGTTGGTTGCACCGCCAGTCGATCCAGTGAAAGAAACCAGCCAGTTTGCCGGCACAGCCGACTGCCCACTGTTTGCACCTTTCACATCAAATTTCGGTACCAGCGTTGCATAGCTGTTGCCAGTGCCCGTGGTGTCGCGCTCCACCGTGACATAAGCGTGGACATTGTCACTGTGGTCTAGAGTAAAGCGGAAGCGGTAAGGCGTATCACCCGCTGCGCCGGTCGGCGGAGCCACTGCGGTCGCCAGCACCCCTGTGTTGGCCAGCAGGGCATAGCCTGTTGCCCCGCTGCCGCTGCCGCGCACGGAAACATTGGTTTTATAGAATCCTGCCGCCGTATTGGCAGTCACCGGCGCTGTCCACCCTACCGGATAGCCGCTGCGACCTTCCGTTGGGTTGGGGAAATTACCATATTCGTCCAACCCGATGCCCAGCCAACCGCCACCGAAGCCGGCGTTGGCTCCGTTCGGGGCATACCCCAGCGAACCGCCGAAACCGCCAGTGGTGGAAGAAATGGTCGAGTCCGAGAAAGTTACGGCGATACCGTCCGCCCCCGAACCGCCATAAGCGAAATAGTCTATCTCCAGCACCACCTTGTTGCCCGCGCCGGGGAAGGTGCGCTTGAGCTGAGCAAATGTCGCTTCGTTGCCGCCGGTATCGGTCAAGCGCAAACGGTAATCGCCGCCACCGACATTGACCACTTGCGGGGTAAACGCCCCCATGATGGTTCTAACTGACCACAGCGTGGTATCCAACGCACCGGTCGAAAAATTATCAGTCACACAAGTCATCGGTGCATCAATGGAATATACCGCACCCACCACCGGCATGACGGAGGTGACAGCCGGCGCAATGCCCGTCACATTGACCATGTTCAACCCCAGCGTACCGAAGCCTGAACCAGTATTGGCAGCAACCGTCCATGTGGCGCCTGCGCCGGCAGTCACCGAGGTAATCGTAGCCCCCGTCACGCCGCCGCTCTGCACCAAAGAAAATTTAGCCGCCGTTACGCCGGTCACCGTCTGACTGAAGGCCACCGTCCAACTGACAGTCGAACCTGTGGTGGCCGGATTTGGACTAGCCAAAGTAATACTACTGACGGTCACCCCACATGGGCTTGAACCCAAGACGGTGATTCCCGCAGGGGGCGGACAAGTCACGCCCACGCCGGCGATGTTGTAATAAGTTGCCGGATTGAACGGCGTCGCGGTGCCATTAAAGGTAACCGTATTGCCTACGGCAGATGCATTGAAGGTTCCAACCCATTGCACGGCAGGTTTGGTCAATGTGAGGTTGGAATTGGGGCCCTGCACCCAACTTGAAGTAGCGTTGTTGTTCCCATCTAGGTATTGCAAAGAGACCGTACCGTTATTGGTGACCGTGCCGCCGGACTGTACTTCGACATATGACTGTGGCGCATCGATCGTCCCGTTGACAATCATGTTCGAGGTATTGCCATTGTCCAGACGGATCAGGCGTGTCCCGTTGTTCATGCCGGTTCCGTCCAGCGTGCCGTCTATGGTAAGAGTCCCGGCATTGTTGTTACCCACCCTAATCTCGCTACCCAAAGTTAGGCTTATGTTGGAACCAGCGGGGATGGTGACAGCACCATCAATATCAATGCGATTGATGTCAATTATTGTGCCAGCCCCCGAGAGCGTGACCCCGTTGCCGGTCATGATTAGGTCGCCATTGTTGCCCGTAGCATCATAAGTTCCATTGATTACTGCATTGCCGGACAGCGTCAGGTTGCGGGCATTACCGTCGGACAGCGTCGCGCCGACATTGATCTGCAGATTGGTCGCCGAACGATCCCCGTCGAGAGTGACAGTGTGCGGGCTAACGATAATTGCGTCGTGGCCGGCACTCGGTCGCGTAATTCCGCCCGTGCAACTCCACGTTGATGTGGTGTTCCAGTTGCCGGATTGAACACTGGTACAAACCCCCGCCTCAGCGAGGCCCGCAACTGAGAGCATCAACAATCCGAAAATGCTCAAACTGACTCTTTGATTCATATGCAACCCCGTTCTATCTTTGATTACCTGTCATCGGCTATTGCGACGAGAATATTTTAGAGCAAGAACTCCGCCAAACCACTTATTTTCCCAACTTTACCGAGATGACGCGCTCGACATAATTCGCCCCTGGTGCTGCGCTAGGGCAAGCTGCCTCAGTGCACGCAACCGCACTTACGTCGTAGATCCAAAGGGTGGATGCTCCTTCCACGTGAGACTCCGCTAAGCAATTAACGGCTACCGCAAACGGAGCCAGACTTTCTTGTAAATCACCTTTATCAAAATTC
>JAVBYP010000290.1 GCA_030823965.1 Sideroxydans sp. | reverse complement strand
AAGCTGAAAAATACCCTTACAGTTAGATTGTGTATGGCTCGATGTTTTTCTAAAGGATTCGAAAAAGTTGCCGATAGGGTCGTTAGGCTCATTTAAGAATAAAGAGTTGAAGCAGGGGAAAAGAGGGGGAGTGCCAGTCTTACTTAAGATTTAGGACGGCTGGTCACTGGGTTAGCATCAAGCTAAGTTCAATAAAAAAGGGGCATCGTGCCTATCACGTGGAATATCCCACTGGTCGTTTTGTCTGTGTTGATCGCCTTCTTTGGCTCGTTCACGGCGTTGACTCATGCTCAGCGTATGCGCGAGAACACTGGGCGAACCGCCACGATCTGGATGTGGGCGGGCGGTAGTACCCTAGGTGTTGCCATCTGGGCTATGCATTTCGTGGGCATGTTGGCTTTCCATCTGCCTATCCCCATCGGTTTCGATACACGACTCACCGCGATCTCCTTACTTCCGGCAGTTGCAGCAGCATTGCTTGGCTTCCACGTCTTACGAGAAGTGCATGTCGAACCTAGGCGCATCCTATTCAGCGGCATCGTCATGGGAGTTGGTATCAGCACCATGCATTACTTGGGGATGGAAGCACTCAAGATGTCGCCGTCCATCAGTTATGAGCCGATGATGTTCATCCTCTCGATCGTCATCGCCATCGTCGCTTCTTGGGGTGCGTTGCTCATCATGTATAGGCAAGACTGGGTAGGGCTTCCCACTTTGCCACGTACCGTTTTGGGGGCGACAGTGATGGGCTTGGCGATCTCATCCATGCACTACACCGCGATGCTGGGGATGGATATCCCCGAGGGCGGTATGTGCCTCACCGACGCTTTGCGCATCGAACCAGGCGTCATGGCTGCGATGTTGACGATGACGGTGCTGGTCTGGTTCGGCGGTGGTCTGCTTGCCAGTCTGTTCGATCAGCGCATGGCACGTAAGAACGCACAAGAATTGGCGGATCTGGAGAAGGCGCATCGCGAGTTGGCCGCTCACTCGGAGCAAGTGTCTGAATCCATGATCCAGGCATTACGCGATAGCGAAGACCGCATGCGTATGACCTTGCAGAATGCGCCAGATGCAGTGTTCATCACCGAGCAGGATGGTCACATCGTGTACGTCAACGACAACGTCGTCGAACTGCTGGGCTATGACCGCGATGAGTTGTATGGCAAGACCGTGTTCGAGCTCGTTCCGGAAGGTTGGCGCGAAGGATATCGCTACGGCGGCAAGCAGATCATCGCCACGGGCAAGCGTCATGTGTTCGAGATACGACTGGTCACCAAAGACGGCATCAAGATACCGATGGAATTGAACGCCGTATTATTGCCGAACGGCAGGGTCTATGGTTCTTGTCGCGATATCCGTGACCGTAAGGCGGCGCAACATGCATTGGAAGAATCCAAACAACATCTGCAACGCATGATGGACTCCATCACAGAGGGAATGTATGGGGTGGATACCGAAGGGAATTGCACATTCGTCAACAATGCCTTCTTGAGTATGTTGGGTTTCCAGCATGCCGATGAGGTGTTAGGCAAGCATATCCATACGCTGATCCATCATTCACATGCCGATGGAAAGCACTATCCAGCACAAGATTGCATCATGTATCAGGCATTCAAGATCAATCATTCCGTCAACTCTGACCAAGAGGTGTTCTGGCGTAAAGATGGGGTAGCTGTTCCAGTGGAGTATTGGTCACACCCCATCATGAAGGAAGGCAAAGTCATCGGTGCGGTCGCCACTTTCCTGGACATCTCAGAACGCAAAGAAAAAGAACAGCACATCCATCAACTCGCTTTCTATGACGCGCTCACGCATCTAGCTAATCGTCGCTTGCTGATGGAACGTGCACTGCAAGCCTTGGCGGTCAGTGCGCGTAGCGGACGTTACGGTGCTTTGATGTTGTTGGATCTGGATAACTTCAAGAAACTCAACGATTCCAAAGGTCATGATGTGGGTGACCTGTTGCTACGCGAGGTCGCCCAACGTCTACAGGACGCGATGCGTGAAGGTGACACAGTCGCGCGTTTGGGCGGCGATGAGTTCGTTGTCGTGCTAGAGGGCTTGAGCAGTAATCAGGCGGAAGCTGCGGCTCAAGCCGAATTGGTGGCGGAGAAGATACGCGTCACTTTGAGTAATCGTTATGTCCTGCAGGAATACGCCCATCAGACTTCGCCGAGTATCGGCGTGGTGCTGTTCAGGGGGCATCAAGAGGATCTCGATTCCTTGTTGAAGTACGCCGACATCGCCATGTATCAAGCCAAGCAGGCGGGGCGCAACACCATTCGCTTTTACGATCCCGCTATGCAAGAGGCTATCGACGCGCGTATCGAGCTGGAGTCTGAGTTGGATCACGCCTTGCAAAATAACGAATTGCGCCTGTTCTACCAGATACAAGTAGATAGCCGTCGTCGGGCACTGGGGGCAGAGGTGTTGATGCGCTGGGTGCATCCACAACGGGGTCTGATCTCTCCTGCGCAGTTCATCCCCTTGGCAGAAGAGACAGGGCAGATCGTCGAGATGGGCTTGTGGGCTTTGCGCACTGCTTGTACACAACTGAAGCAGTGGCATCAGGACATCGCTACCCGCGACTTGACCTTGGCCGTCAACGTGAGTGCAAAACAATTCCGCAAGAAAGACTTCGTCGATCAAGTGCGTCGCGTGTTGGTGGAGACAGGCGCGAAGCCCTCTCATCTCAAGCTCGAACTGACGGAAAGCACCGTGCTGGAAAACGTGGAAGACACCATCGCTAAGATGCGTGAACTGAAACTGCTGGGCATCAGTTTCTCTATGGACGACTTCGGCACGGGTTACTCGTCTCTGCAATATTTGAAGCTGTTACCGCTGGATCAGATCAAGATCGACCAGAGCTTCGTGCGCGACATCGCCACCGACCCTAACGATGCCGCCATCGTGCAGACCATCATCGCCATGACCGAAGCCCTTGGCTTGAACGTCATCGCCGAGGGTGTCGAGACCATAGAACAACAGGAGTTCTTGGATCTGCGTGGTTGCCACGCCTTCCAAGGTTATCTGTTCGGCAAGCCAGTACCGATCGAAGAGTTCGAGGCATTGCTAAAACATGAAGGGCCGCAATTAGCGACCAACCAAGGGATACGAGTCAACTACCAATAGATCCAAGGGGGATAAATGATGGAAACCAACAAGATGCGCTACCTGCGACAGGTAGACAAGACATCGCTGGCGCAAATACTAGATGAATGGCAAGGCAGGTTCCCCAAGATGGGTGTCTGTGCCTTCGTACCTGAAGCACAAAAAGAGAACGTCGCTGTGTTGCAAGCTACCTGCACGCAAAAGCAAGTACCCTTGGTCGGAGGTATCTTTCCTGCGCTGGTCGTGGGCGGGAAGTTCGAGACCGAGGGGGTATGGCTGCTGCGTTTCGATGTGATGCCGGATTATGCATTACACGCTGACCTGCCCACCGATAGCGAAGGTGCAGAGAATAAATCACGAGAGATCGCACAACATGTCGCGAGTAAGTTAGAGGGCGTGGACGAGGCGACCTTGTTCATGTTGTTCGATGCCATGGTGCCCAACATCGGCACCTTGCTGGATGAGACCTATCTGCAATTGGCGAATCGCGTCCACTATGCAGGTTCGAATGCGGGAAGCGAGACTTTCCAACCCATGCCATGTTTGTTCGATGGCCAACGCTTAGTTAGCAACGGTGTGTTGTTGGTGCTGATCCCCAACCACAAAGGTGCCATCCTTGAGCATGGTTACCATGCTCCACGCAAGATCGTGTATGCCACCACAACGGCGGGAAATCGCATCTCACAGATCGATTGGCGACCCGCGTTCGAGGTGTATCAAGAAATGGTGCGCGAGCAATATGGTGTGGAGATCACGCAAGCGAATTTCTATGAACATGCCGTGCACTTCCCCTTTGGTATCGTGCGGGCCAATCATCATGTCGTGGTGCGCATCCCGGTAATGCTGAACGATGATGGATCTCTGTTCTGTGTCGGAGAAGTACCAGCCAACTCGGTTCTGACATTGTTGGAGCGTCCATCTGTGGACACGCAGGAGACCTTGAGGGTATTGGTGGATGGCCTGCAAGCGATGAATGGGAGCAGTGCGGGCAAAGAACTTCTGCTGTTCTATTGTGCGGGGCGACGCATGCACCTGGGTATCGAGGTGGCGACCTCCGAGCTACAAGAATTCGACAAACGTACTGCCGCCTCACAAGTGGCGGGCGCGTTGTCTCTAGGTGAGATCGGCGGCTCGACCTTGCATGGCTATCCCTTGTTCCATAACGCGACATTGGTGGCTGCCCGCTGGTAAAGAGCCATGGAGCGCAAGGAGATACTGCCGGTCCTATATGACCTTTCGGTGACGATAGGAGCAGAGGTCAAAGTCAAACCATTGCTGACGCGTACGCTTCAGCGCCTGCTCTATCACACCTCGTTCTCTGCGGGTTTCGTCTGCCTAGATATGCCACCTTGTGAAAGGGTCGCAGATGCGCAGAGAGCAGTGCGCATCCAAGCGGCGGTAGGGGATTTCGATCTGATCGCGGCGATCGATAAGGACATCAGTGTCCCCTGCGAATTGGTCTACGGTTGTTCAAGTGTGGAAAAGGACCAAACCGAACTGTTGAGCCAGCTCAGCACCACACACAGTCACTACAGATCCTATCTGCGTCTCCCTGTAGGTAAGGATGGCGTCATCATTTTGCTGGCGATGCACCTGCCGGATACGAACCTCGATCTCCCTCAGATATTGCTGCCCGTACTTACGCAATTGGCAAAAGCCATCACCTTGTGCCGCACGCAAGATGCACAAGAAGAAATGGCTAGAGCGAAGCAACGACAGTTACAACAGTCGCTCCAGCAAGTCGAGTCACAATTCCGTTCATTGATCGAGCTGAGTCCGATCGGGGTCGCATTATCCAGCGATGGAATCGTGATCGATGGGAACTCCGCATTCTTGTCGATGTTCGGCTATGCAGAGATCGCCCAATTGCAGGGTCTGCCGCTCACTGAACTCATCGCACCGCAGAAACGCGCAGAGATAATCGAGCGTATCCAGTTGCGCGCCCAAGGCCATCCCGTTCCTGATACCTATGAGACTTTAGGTTCGCGCATGGATAGGTCGCAGTTCCCATTCATGGTCTCTGTCAAGCGGGTCGAGACCGAGCAAGGCGCGCGTACCTTCACCTTCTTCATCGAACTCACCGAGCAGAAACGCGCTGAGCAACAACTGCGTTCGGTAAACGACATGTTGCGGTCCGTACTGGAAACGGTACCCGTACGCATCTTCTGGAAGGATACTGAATCTCGCTATCTGGGTTGTAACCCAGCCTTTGCCCATGATGCGGGATTGAACAGACCGGAAGAATTGGTCGGCAAAGACGATACTCAGATGGGGTGGAAAGACCAAGCGGCGCTGTACCGTGAAGACGATCACCAAGTGATGGTTGGCAAGAAATCCAAGTTGAACTTCGAAGAGCCGCAGACCACACCCGACGGCAAGCAGATATGGTTACGTACTTCTAAAGTCCCCTTGCAGGACGGTGAAGGGAAAGTGATCGGCATACTGGGCATGTATGACGACATCACCGAACAGAAGAACGCGGAGATGAAGATACACCAGCTGGCCTATTTCGATTCACTCACTGACCTACCCAACCGTCGCTTGTTACAAGATCGTTTGCAGCAAGCGATGGCCGTCAGTGTGCGTAGTCGCCATTACGGCGCGCTCATCTACCTTGATCTGGACGATTTCAAGTCGCTGAACGACAGCAAAGGTCATACCGTGGGTGATCGTTTATTGGTCGAGGTCGGGCAGCGACTCATCGCAAGTGTGCGCGATGGAGATACCGTAGCAAGATTGGGCGGTGACGAGTTCGTGGTGATCTTAGAGAATCTGAGCACCATCACCAACGAAGCTGCGACCCAAGCTGAACTGGTGGCCGAAAAGATACGCACTGCCTTGTGTGAACGCTACCAATTCGATGATCTTGAGGTGCGCACCACACCCAGTATCGGCATCGTCTTGTTCAATGATCCACACGACACATTCGATTCCTTGCTGCAGCATGCCGATACGGCCATGTATCAAGCCAAGCAAGCGGGGCGCAATACGATCCGATTCTTCGATCCCAAGATGCAGGCTGAGTTGGAAGAACGACTGTCCATGGCGGATGACCTAAGGAAAGCCATCGACAACCAGCAATTGCAACTGTATTTTCAGAAGCAGGTGGATGCAGATGGGCGTGCAGTAGGCGCCGAAGTGCTGTTGCGCTGGAACCATCCGAGTCGTGGCATGGTTTCGCCGGGAGATTTCATCCCACTTGCTGAAGAGACGGGCATCATCATCCCAGTCGGTCTGTGGGTGTTCCATTCAGCCTGTGTTCAGTTGAAACTTTGGCAGAGATCCCCTGCGACGCGCGATCTGACGCTTGCGGTGAATGTGAGCGCAAAACAATTCCGCAAGAAAGACTTCGTCGATCAAGTGCGTCGCGTGTTGGTAGA
Organism: Sideroxydans sp.; assembly: GCA_030823965.1. Classification (GTDB taxonomy): domain Bacteria; phylum Pseudomonadota; class Gammaproteobacteria; order Burkholderiales; family Gallionellaceae; genus Sideroxyarcus. The sequence goes on along the minus strand of JAVBYP010000290.1, from coordinate 3,627 downwards.
GACAGGCGCGAAGCCCTCTCATCTCAAACTCGAACTGACGGAAAGCACCGTGCTGGAGAACGTGGAAGACACAATCGCCAAGATGCGTGAATTGAAACTGCTGGGCATCATGTTCTCCATGGACGACTTCGGCACGGGCTACTCGTCGCTGCAGTATCTGAAGTTATTGCCGCTGGATCAGATCAAGATCGACCAGAGCTTCGTGCGAGACATCGCCATCGACCCTAACGATGCAGCCATCGTACAGACCATCATCGCTATGACAGAAGCACTTGGCTTGAACGTCATCGCCGAAGGGGTAGAGACTAAAGAACAACAGGAGTTCTTGGAACAGCGTGGTTGCCACACATTCCAAGGCTATTATTTCGGACGACCCGTTCCGCTGAGCCAGTTCGAATCTGATCTGCTAAAGGAACGATGATGCCGATCCGTCTGGTATTGAATGGCGAGGGGAGTTGTGGAGGCAAGACATTGCTGCGTTTCTGTCTCCTTCCGCTCTTACTGTGGAGTGTATTGGTAGGCGCGTCGCTGTGGTCTTCTTTACACAACTTGGAACATTCCAAACTCGAAGTCGCCTCCACTCAAGGGCGTGAGGTGTTCCGTTTGGTCGAGGCCATGCGCGTATGGAACGCGGAGCATGGCGGCATCTATGTGTTGCAGACAGAGCGTGACCCACCGAACCCCTATTTGAGCAAAGAGATGCGAGCATCCGCCACCATCACGGGGCAGCCATTGACCTTGCTCAATCCAGCTTACATGACGCGCCAGATATCCGGTGTCATCGAACGCGAGGCAGGGATAAAACTCCATCTGACCAGTTTGAATCCCATCAATCCGAATAACAAAGCTAACGCATGGGAGGCAGATGCACTACGCGCCTTTGAACAGCAGGTGTCGCAAGAACGCATCTCCATCGATCACACGGATGGCAAAGACATGGCGCGTTACATCGCGCCTTTGTTCGTCAAGCAACCCTGTCTGAATTGTCACGCGAAGCAGGGCTACAAACTGGGTGATGTGCGCGGTGGATTGAGTGTGCAGTGGTCGGTCGATCCACTCACCACTGCGATGGAAACCGCGCGTACACATTCGATCAGTGTCCACACGATGGTGTGGTTCGTGGTCAGTGTGCTGTTGGTGTTGGCTATCCGGCAGTTGTTGTGCAATCTGAGCACCATCAATGAATCCAAAGCTGAGTTGACCAAGGCCAACGAACGCTTGGAAGCGACAGTCGAAGCGCGCACACAGCAATTGAATGACTCCATGCGCACCTTGCGTATGGTGGGCGATATGGCACCCGGTGTGGTGTATCAATATCGCTTGCGGCCAGATGGCACGACCTGTATCCCGTATGCCAGCGAACGTTTCTTCGACTTGTTCGGGGTGCGTCCGCATGAGGTGCGTGATGATGCCTCTCAGGCTTTTGCGGCAGTGCATACGGATGACCTCGCCGGCATCCTCGCATCCACTGAGATTTCCGCACGCGATATGACCCAGTGGCATCACGAGTTCAGAGTGAGGCATGAGGATGGGAAGGTCGCTTGGGTGCTAGGTGATACGCTTCCCAGCAAAGAGGATGATGGCTCCATCTTGTGGAATGGCTATCTGCGTGACGTCACTGAACTCAAAGAGAAGAACATCGCCCTCGCGGAGAGTGAAGAGCATATGCGCTTGTTGTTCGTGAGCATGTTGCATGGTGTGGTTTTCCACAACCGACGCGGTGAGATCACTGCGGCGAATCCGATGGCGGAGCGGATATTGGGATTGACCTTGGATCAGATGCAGGGGCGCTCTTCACTCGATCCGCGTTGGAAGACCATCCATGAAGATGGCAGCGATTTCCCCGGTGACCAGCATCCAGCCATGCAGGCTTTAAGGACCGGCAAGCAGGTGTGTGACGTGATGATGGGTGTGTTCAATCCCTTGTTGGATGAGACGCGCTGGCTTTCGGTCTCCGCCATCCCGCAATTCAAACAAGGTGAGGCAGAGCCGTTCGAAGTGTTCGCGATATTCACCGATATCACCGAGCGCAAGAAGGCAGAAGAGATACTCAGACGTCACAAAGTCATCGTGGATACCGCACAAGACGGTTTTTGGATGACGGATGTGCATGGCAATATCCAAGAGGTGAATCAGGCATATTCCAACCTGACGGGCTATTCGGTGGAGGAGCTGACACGGATGCATATAAGTGATCTGGATGCATACGAAGATGAGGATGTGGTTCGGGCCCATGCCATGAAGATCATCGCGCAGGGGCACGATCTGTTCGAGACGAAACATCGGCGCAAAGATGGCAACATGATCGATATCGAGGTATCCGCGACCTTCATGCATGAGGCGCAGACATTTTTCGTTTTTTGCCGTGATATCAGCGGACGCAAGGCGGCCGAACTGGCCATGCGCGACTTGGCATATTACGATGCACTCACTGGACTGCCGAACCGTCGCATGCTGAGCGACCGTTTGGCGCAGGCGATGGCTTCCAGCAAACGAAACAATCTATATGGTGCGTTGATGTTCCTCGATCTGGATAACTTCAAACCACTCAATGATGAACACGGTCATGAGGTGGGGGATGTTCTCCTTATCGAAGCGTCGAACCGAATCAAGCAATGTCTGCGTGAGATAGATACGGTGGCGCGTTTCGGCGGTGACGAATTCGTGGTGATGCTCACCGAATTAAGTTTAAATAAGAACATCGCCATCGAGCAGAGTAGAGTGGTGGCTGAGAAGATCAAGGAAGCGATCAGCCAACCTTACGAGTTGAACGTAAAGCTGAAAGATGGGACGCATGTGGTCGTACAACACTGCTGTACCGTCAGCGTGGGTGTGGTGCCCTTCATCAATCACGAGAACAATGAGCAAGAGCTGCTCAACTATGCGGATAAGGCGATGTATCAGGCTAAGCGCGAGGGGCGTGATCAAGTGCGCTTTTTTGAGGGGACATAGGATATGAATTTTCTGAACAAACTGAATCCCAAGAATAGCTTACGGGCGCAGATCAGCTTGGCCAGCGGCGGCATCGCGCTACTACTGTCATTGGCGCTCAGCTTCTATGCGGCTGAGGAAAGTAGACGGCAGATCGAGCAAGATGAAGGGGCATCCTTCATGCGCCGTGCACAAAGCGCGCTGGATGTGATGGATCGTGGCATGTTCGAGCGCAGTCGCGAGATCCAGAACGCAGCGGCACTTTATGAGATACGTGAATCCAGTGTCCCGCTAGAGCGCAAGCGGGAGATTTTGGAGCGTTTGCAGAGCAGCTTCAATGCATATGCTTGGATCGGCATCTGTGATGAGAAGGGCATCGGTTCGGTCGGTACAGGTAAGTATCTGGAGGGCAAGGACCTATCCAAGCGGCCATGGTGTACCCAAGGGCGTGATCGAGTGTATCTGGGTGATATGCACGATGCATTGTTGCTTTCAAAGCTTTTACCGAACCCCAGTGGAGATATGTTCTACTTGGTCGATGTCGCTGCTCCAGTGATAGATAGCAAAGGGAAGTTGCAAGGTGTGTTGTGTGGTCACATCTTCTGGAAATGGGCCGAAGATGTCTTGGACAGTAAGAAGACCAAGGGTAAGGATATCTTCCTGCTCACGAAGGATGGATCGGTGTTGTCAGGCCCA
>JAVBYP010000065.1 GCA_030823965.1 Sideroxydans sp. | reverse complement strand
GGCCGGCTTGAACTTCGCTGGTGTACGCAAAGTGTTGCCCTATTTCTGTATCGCCGTTCTGCTTTGGTACGCGCTTTTGCAATCGGGTGTGCATTCGACGCTGGCAGGTGTGCTCGGCGCTTTTACCGTACCTGCCCGCCCGCGATATGACCCGCGCCAGTTCAGTACTCGCATGAAAGTTCTGCTCGGACAATACGATGAGAGCTTGCAGAAAGATGCCAACATCCTCACCAACGAGCGACTCTATTCGGTGGTGCAAACCATGGGCAACGGCTTACAAGATGTGCAGACCCCGATGCAAAGATTGGAACATGGATGGCACCTACCGGTAGCCTTCATCGTGATCCCGATCTTCGCTTTGTTCAATGCCGGTATCCCGCTGCAATTGGGTACCCTTGATACGACACTGAGCCATCCCGTATTCCTAGGTGTGCTGCTCGGCTTGCTGCTCGGCAAGTTCATCGGCATCACCGGCGCCTGTTGGATCGCACTCAAGCTGGGCGTGGGTCAGCTACCCAGCGGCACACGCTTCAGCCAGATCGCTGCCGTATCGGTGCTGGGAGGCATCGGCTTCACCATGTCCATATTCATCGCTGAACTCGCCTTTGCGGGGAAGGAAGAATATCTACTGATGGCCAAGACTGGCGTACTCGCTGCTTCTTTGCTGGCGGGTTTGCTGGGCTTCGCATGGCTGCGGTGGCTGGGACGTGATCATGAGTGACGCTCACCACCAACAAGCTGACGCAGTGCTACTCGCGCTGGCTTCCGGCGCACAAGGTCTCACACAAGCCGAAGCACTGAAACGACTCTCCGAACATGGCCCCAACCGCCTGACCCCACCCGCTAAGCGCGGTGCGCTCATGCGCTTCCTGCTGCAATTCCACAACGTGCTGATCTATGTGCTACTGGCGGCAGCGGCGGTCACCGCCCTGCTCGCACACTGGGTGGATACGGCGGTGATCGTCGGCGTGGTGGTGATCAATTCCATCATCGGTTTCATCCAAGAGGGCAAAGCAGAACAGGCGATGGAGGCCATCCGTCGCATGTTATCGCCCGAGGCCACGGTGTTGCGCGAGGGCAAGCGTGAGGTCGTTGCAGCAGAGACGCTAGTGCCGGGCGATATCGTGCTGCTCGCTTCCGGCGACAAGGTACCTGCAGACCTGCGCTTGTTGAACACCAAGAATCTGCGCATCGAGGAGGCCGCGCTGACCGGAGAATCGACTGCGGTAGAGAAGAACATCGCCGCAGTAGATGCGCAGGCCGTGCTGGGTGACCGTTATTGCATGGCCTATTCCAGCACGCTAGTGGTGTATGGCCAAGGCAGCGGCGTGGTGGTGGCGACCGCCGACCATACCGAGATCGGGCGCATCAGCGCGATGCTGCAAGAAGTCAAAACCATCACCACACCACTGCTGCGGCAGATGGAAGTGTTCGGACGCTGGCTGACCATCGCTATCTTGGCACTGGCAGCCGTCACTTTCCTGTTCGGATGGCTGGTGCACCACTTCGCGCTCGGCGACATGTTCCTCGCCGCAGTAAGCATGGCTGTGGCGGCGATCCCTGAAGGTCTCCCCGCCGTACTGACCATCACGCTGGCGCTCGGCGTGCAGCGCATGGCAAAACGCAGAGCGATCGTAAGGCGTTTGCCCGCTGTGGAATCGTTGGGTGCGGTGACCACCATCTGTAGTGACAAGACCGGCACACTGACCAAAAACGAAATGACCGTGCAGCGGGTGATCACGGCCTCAAGCATATTTGAAGTGAGCGGCAGCGGTTATGCGCCGCATGGTGGTTTCGCTATTGATGGCAAAGAGACCGATATCACCGAACATCCCGATACGCTGGATCTATTTCGTGCGGGTCTACTCTGCAACGATGCCGCATTGAACGAAGGCGAAGGGCACTGGCACATCGCGGGCGATCCGACCGAGGGTGCACTCATCCCTCTGGCATTGAAAGCTGGGCTGGATGCTGCATTCGAACATAAAGAACTGCCGCGCACCGACCACATCCCGTTCGAATCGGAACACCGCTTCATGGCCACCCTGCACCACGACCACAGCGGCCACGCCTTCGTTTACGTGAAGGGTGCGGTAGAACAAGTGCTGGCGATGTGCAACCAACAACGCGGCTCGGGTGAGGATGCGACACTGGACCTGCCCTACTGGCATACACAGATGGCCGAGACCGGCGCACGCGGACAGCGCGTGCTGGCCTTGGCGATGAAATCTGTAGAAGTTGGCCAGCGTGAATTGCGGTTCGCTGATGTGGAAGGGGGATTCACTTTGTTGGGCATGGTCGGCATCAGTGACCCGCCGCGCGAGGAAGCTGTAGCCGCCGTGCGCGACTGCGTCACTGCTGGTATCCGCGTCAAGATGATCACCGGCGACCATGCCGACACTGCGCGCGCCATCGCGGCCCAACTCGGTATCGGCAACGGTCTGGCATTGACCGGTATCGAGCTTGATGCGATGGACGATGAAGCCCTGCGCCAAGCCGTACGCGATGTGGATGTGTTCGCGCGCTCCAGCCCCGAACACAAGTTGCGTCTGGTGACTGCCATGCAGGCCAACGGTGAGATCGTCGCCATGACCGGCGACGGCGTGAACGATGCCCCCGCACTGAAGCGCGCCGACATCGGCGTAGCGATGGGCAGAAAAGGTACCGAGGTCGCCAAGGAAGCAGCGGAGATGGTGCTGGCCGACGACAACTTCGCCACCATCGCACACGCGGTGCAGGAAGGCCGCACCATCTACGACAACATCAAGAAGGCCATCGTGTTCATCATGCCGACCAACGGCGGCGAGGCGGGCATCGTGGTCATCGCGATCGTGTTCGGCATGGCGCTACCGCTGACACCCGTGCAGATCCTGTGGGTGAACATGGTGACTGCGGTCACTCTCGCGCTGTCACTGTCGTTTGAAAAAGCCGAGCCGGACGTGATGCAACGCGCGCCGCGTGTGGCCTCCGAACCCATCCTGTCCGGCTTCATGATCTGGCGCATCAGCTTCGTCTCTGTACTGCTGGCGCTGGGAGTCGTCGCGCTATTCCTGTGGGAGCTCGCGCGCGGGACTAGTCTGGAAATGGCACGCACAGTGGCAGTCAATGCACTGGTGATAGGCGAGATCGTGTATCTGTTCAACTGCCGCTACCTGCTTGCTCCGGTACGTACTTGGCAGGACTTCACCGGCAATCCCTACGTCTTGCTCAGCATCGGCGTGCTGGTGGTCATCCAGCTCGCCTTCACCTATGTGCCATTCATGCAGGCATTGTTCGGCGTGGTCGCGTTGGATGCGGCGGCCTGGGGATTGATCGCAGGCTTCGGCGTGTTGCTGTTCGTCGCGATCGAACTGGAGAAGCTGGCGATCCGCATGCTGTTCCGCCGTAACGAGTCGGTGCAGCGATGAACGACTGGTCGGCGATCGGCGGTCTACTGGGCGGCATCGGTCTGTTCCTGCTCGGCATGAGTCTGATGACGGACGGTCTCAAACTCGCGGCTGGTCCTGCACTTGGAAGCATCCTCACCTATTCCACCAAGACTCGCATACGCGGTCTGGCCTCGGGTGCACTGCTGACGGCACTGGTGCAGTCATCCAGTGCCGTCACGGTAGCCACTATCGGCTTCGTCAACGCTGGCCTACTGACGCTGGGGCAATCCTTGTGGGTACTATTCGGCTCCAACGTCGGCACCACCATGACCGGCTGGCTGGTGGCGCTGGTCGGTCTCAAATTCAAGATCGACCTGCTCGCGCTACCGCTGATCGGCATCGGCATGGCGCTGCGCTTGACCGGTGAGCACACACGTCGCGGGGCGGCGGGTCTGGCACTGGCTGGCTTCGGTGTGCTGTTCCTCGGCATCGATATGTTGCAGATCGGATTCGCGGGATTCACCTCGGATTTTTCTTTGAGCGAATTCGATGGCGTGACCGGTCTGTTGCTGATGGTGCTGTCCGGCCTGCTGATGACCGTGTTGATGCAGTCATCCAGTGCGTCGCTGACCATCGTGCTGACCGCCGCACAAGGCGGACTGATCAGCATCGAAAGCGCAGCGGCTGCGGTGATCGGCGCCAATATCGGCACCACCGTCACCGCGCTGATCGCCGCTATCGGTGCCACCCCCAATGCCAAACGCGCGGCCAGCGCACATGTGCTGTTCAACGTGCTGACCGGTATCGTCGCCCTGCTGATGTTGCCGTTGTTGATCGCACTCATTGCCGAATTGCGAGACCTGCTGCATCTGGACAGCGCACCGGCCGCCTTCCTAGCGCTGTTCCATACTGTGTTCAATCTGCTGGGCGTAGTCCTGATGTGGTCGCTGGTGGACAAGCTGACGCATTTCCTAGAGCGCCGCTTCCGCACAGCCGAAGAAGATGAGGCACGTCCGCAGCATCTGGACGCCAACGTGTTGGGCGTACCCACACTGGCGCTGGACGCACTGCATCAGGAGGTGCGGCGCATGGGTGTGCTGGCCATTCGCATGTTGCGCGATGCAGCAACTGGCGAGACGCAAGACAAACTAGCGCGCGCACAACGATCCATAGTAGGTCTGAACCACGCCATCGCTGATTTCGTCATGCGTCTGAGCCGCACCGAGATGTCGGCCGACAGTGCGCAACGCCTGCCTGCCATCTTGCGTATCGCGCGCTACTACGAGACCTTGTCGGAACTGGCTGTGGAGCTGGCCGCTATGATGCGCGAGAACACCACCGCTATCCCGGTCGAAGCTGGCAAGTTCGCCGCGCAGGCAGAAGCCTTACTCAACGAAGTGGACCCAGCGACTGAGCTGCGTGACAGGACAGCAGTCGAGTCTGCCCTCGTCTCGCTGGAAGAACGCTACCAGTCGGTGAAATCTCATCTGCTCGAAGCAGGCGCGCATGGCGAATTGCCTGTGATGGAGATGGAATCCAGATTGCGCGCGGCCAGTATGATGCGGCGCGCGATCGAACAGGCAGTGAAGGCATCCATCATGCTCAGCGACAGATCGGCCGCTCTTCCGCTGCGTGGCATACGAGAATTGCAGCCATGAAACAGCATCTGAAACGCCTGCTGCCTGATGCCGAGCGCGTGCGCCACAATCCTTGGTTGCGCTGGATAGGTCCCGCACTGCACCATCCGCAGTTGTGGCACATCACTCGGCGCGGGGTCGCACTCGGGGTGGCACTCGGTATCTTCTTCGGCCTGTTGGTGCCGATCGCGCAGATCCCGCTATCCGCCGCTGCGGCAGTGGTTCTGCGCGCTAACATCCCTACCGCAGTCGCCAGCACACTGGTCACCAATCCCGTCACCTTCGCGCCTATCTATTACGCCGCGTACCACTTGGGCGCGACGCTGATCGGTGAAAAGGGTGTCCCTAAGAATCTTGAAGTTGGCAGTAGCGAAAATGGGGAAGCAAGCTGGATAGACCGCATCGCCGCGTTGGGAAAACCACTGCTGCTTGGACTATTGATCCTAGCCTGCTCAATGGGGGCACTGGCTTACCTGCTCATAACGGGAGTATGGCGGCTAAAGATCCTGCTTGCTTGGCACCGCCGCCGTCAGCGGCAGTCGCGTTGATCCTTTAGTGTCGCCCTTTATTCTTGTGCTTTTTCCTCAAGCACGGGTTTGCGATCCCAAGCTCGCACTTCCTGCACCAATTGATCGATATCGTCTGCCGGTACATGGAGTATCTGCAGGGCTGTATCACCCGCCCCTATCAGTCGCGAACAAGCACGACCAGTTCGATCTTCACTTCTTGATCAAAAAGGGATGTGCGTGCCGACTTAAGATGAAATCAGCAATGATCTTGAGCCAGATCGTGACCCCTGCCATCGAACTCCACGTCTGATAGTCAAAGCGAGCCGTCAGCACGCCGATGATGACGCTCACCACCACCATGCCTGCCAGCAAATTGATCGCCGCTGCATAAGGTGCGAACTTGGCGGGATTTTCGGGGGGCACACCTCTCTTTAAGGCGACCTCTGAATAGTCGCGCCGTACACCGATACGCCATACTCGGCGCAACCAGATGAATGCCATTGGGAACAAGGCAATAAACAAGATCCACGTCATTGCCACGCTGATATCAAAAACCATAGTCACTCCAAGAAAAAACCCCGCCGGAACACGGCGGGGTTGATGTTACAGCAGTACGACTTGATTATGCGTGAGCGCCATCAACCGCTTTGGAACCGCGCGGTGTACGAACACTCTCAACCAGATGCTGGATATGCTCTGGTGGCTCTTTGGTGAACTTGTCGACCACGAAAGCGACGATGAAGTTGACCAATGCACCCACGGCACCAAACGCTTCCGGCGTGATGCCGAAGAACGGATTAGGACCGCCGATCAAAGGCAAGAAGTCCGTACCCTTGATGAAGAAGATACCTTTGTGTGCGAACACGTAGAACAGGGTGATGGAGAGACCAGCCAACATACCGGCGATCGCACCTTCCTTGTTCATCTTCTTGCTGAAGATACCCATCATGATGGCGGGGAACAGCGAGCTGGCGGCGATACCGAACGCCAAGGCCACCGTACCTGCCGCGAACCCTGGCGGATTCAGACCGAGGTAACCTGCAACCACGATGGAGACCGCCATCGCGACCTTGCCTGCCATCAACTCACCCTTCTCGCTGATGTTAGGATTGAAGACCCCCTTCACCAAGTCATGGGAGATAGCGGAAGAGATCGCCAACAACAGACCCGCAGCAGTAGACAACGCAGCAGCCAAACCACCCGCAGCCACCAAGGCGATCACCCAGTTAGGCAGCAATGCGATCTCAGGATTGGCCAACACGATGATGTCGGCATTCACTGTCAGTTCATTACCCTTCCAACCAGCAGCTGTCGCTTTGTCGATCACGACTTGATCCTTGGTCTTGTCGTTGTAATACTGGATACGGCCATCACCGTTCTTGTCTTCAAACTTCAACAAGCCCGTCTTTTCCCAGCGCGCCATCCAGTCTGGCTTCTTCGCAACTTCCAAAGAAGACTCGGCTGCATACAGATCTCCATTGGTCGCAACAGCAGTATTCACTGTTGAAAGCAGATTGTATTTAGCCATACCCGCAACAGCAGGTGCTGTGGTGTACAGGATCGCGATGAACACCAATGCCCAACCAGCAGATGAACGAGCCGCAGCCACGGTAGGGACCGTGAAGAATCTCATGATGACGTGTGGCAAACCGGCAGTACCGATCATCAGTGACAAGGTGTACACGAACATGTTCAGCGTGCTACCGGCTGTCGTTGTGGTGTACTGACCAAAACCCAGTTCAACCACGATGGTGTCCAGCTTTTGTAGCAGCGAGATATCCTGCCCCACCAGATTGGAACCCAAGCCCAATTGAGGGATAGGATTGCCAGTCAAGGACATGGAAATGAAGATCGCTGGAATCGTATAAGCAAAGATGAGCACGACATACTGAGCCACTTGTGTATATGTGATGCCTTTCATACCGCCCAATACGGCATACACAAATACGATGCCCATACCGACATAGATACCTGTTTCACTCGAAACACCGAGGAAGCGAGAGAACGCCACGCCTACACCAGTCATTTGACCGATCACATAGGTGATGGATGCCGTCAGCAAACACACTACTGCAACGGTGGATGCAGTTTTCGAGTAGTAACGGTCGCCGATGAATTGCGGCACGGTGAACTTACCGAACTTACGCAGATACGGAGCCAGCAGCAGGGCCAACAACACATAGCCGCCAGTCCAACCCATCAGGAACAAGCCACCACCATATCCCATGTTCGAGATCAAACCTGCCATGGAGATGAATGATGCAGCAGACATCCAGTCAGCCGCAGTCGCCATACCATTCAGTCGAGGACCTACTCCGCCGCCAGCGACGTAAAACTCACTGGTGCTTCCTGCGCGTGCCCAGAAGGCGATACCGATGTAGAGCGCGAAACTCGCACCCACCACCAGATAGATTGTTGTTTGAAGATCCATGTTGTCCCCTTAGTCTTCGTGAACGTCGAATTTGCGATCGATATCACCCATCTTTTTGGCGTAGATAAAAATCAGTGCCACAAAGATGTACATCGATCCCTGATGAGCGAACCAGAAACCCAATGGGTATCCGCCCAAGTGAATGCCATTGAGCATATCGGCAAACAAAATACCTGCGCCGAATGAGACCACGAACCAGACTACTAGGATCTTGGTCAACAAACCCAACGTGGCCTTCCAATAGGCCTCGCCGCTTTTATCCATTGCGTTCTCCTCTATTTATTGATTTAACTGATCGAATCGGAGGCACTACACCCCGATTTACTTTACAGCGGGTGAAAGGCTACGTGAGCAAACTTACAGTCAACTTACGCCGCTGATCCAGCGCTGATTGCGCTCAAGATCGCGCAATCCATTGAAATTATTGATGTTTGCGCTTCCGGCTTTGGACTGGGCAATCAGAAGCAACTGCGCGGTGGCTACCGCATCGGCTAGCGCGTTGTGCCTCAACTCGATATGGATCTTGAAACGCCTTATCCAATCATCCAGCACACGATGGCTGTAAGCGAGCGTTGGATACAAACCAGGCATCACGTAAGCCAGATCCAGCCAAGGATGTTTGAACTTAAAGCCGATATGCTGCTTGAGCGCACGCCGAATCATGTTCTCATCGAAAGTGACGTGAAACGCCACCAAGGGCGATTTACCTACATAGTCCAAGAAATCCAGCAGCGCCTCGATCGGGTCAGTGCCACAACGCTGTTCATTGCCACCGATGCCATGGATCAGGATGTTCTCCTTGCGACTACTTTGCTGCTGCTGCAACACAACTGAGAAGCTATCCCCAAACGCGATACGCCCATCAACCACTGCAACGGCGCCGATGGAGATCAAGGTGTCCGTCACCAGATTCAACCCTGTGGTCTCGACATCGACCACGACCACACGGGAATGCGCGAACCCCGATCGTGCATCACTTTCAGGCAGTGCCAACCAAGCTGCCAAACGTTCGGCTTGGCGTTCAGTCAGCTTAGGCTTCGGCGACATCCATCGCTTGAATAGATTCCTCACAGCTGATATTCCAACGCCAATCGAGCTTGTAGTTTGCGTGCCTGACGAAATGCTTCTTTCAGGATACGTCTATCCAATTCGTTCAATTTTTCGGGATCGATTAGATTGTCCAATGCCTGATCATCCACACCTTGTGAGCTAGCCTCATCGTGATGTCGCATACGCAATACTTGGATGAACAACAATGCATCGATCCAAGCGTCGATTTCTGAGTCGCTCACCCTCAACTTCTCCGCACTCGAACGCAAGCGCTGGATCGTATTCGTCTCAGCCACGGCGGCTGCCAAGCCGAATATGCGAGCTGCATCGACAAAGGGGGTGATGCCGTTCAGCTTGAGGTCGATCTTATTCTCTTTACCCACCACGAAGTCGCGCACCACACCCAATGGTGGTCGATTGCGCAGTGCATTCCCCGCCATCATGTGCAAGAAGCGGCTGTTCTCACTGGCGACACGTCCCAACCAAGCGCGCAGGTCTTGCGCCAAGGCATGCTCACCGTAAACCGAACGAAAATCAAAGAAGATGGAGGCGTGTAACAACGATTCCGGCGAGCCACCGCTGATCCATGTCGAGAATGCCCGCTTCCACTCTTCCAGAGATAAGCACCATTTCGGATTACTCGCCATGATCTCGCCCTTGCACAGCGGGAAGCCACATTGATCCAACGTCTCATTGATGCGGCGCGCGATGGGGAGCAACTTTTCGCGCACCTGGTCGGCGGTCATGCCGTCTGGCACTTTGAAAATGATAGCGTTGTCTTGGTCGGTGTTCAGCGTCTGCTCGAAGCGCCCCTCAGAACCCAGCGCCAACCAGCACAATCCTTCGTGCAGCGGCGTACCGGTGATACCACTGGCCGCGCATTCCAACTCCACGATGCGCTCGGCGATGAGGTCGTTGAACGTCGAGATGAATTGGGTGAGCTGTTCTGGCGCGACACCTTGCGCCATCATGTTGCGCGCCATATGGCGGATGTCAGCAGCGCCTTGGCGCAGTGCCACGACATCCTCTGCATGACGTATCGAAGCGCCGATCTGACGCAGACCCACGCGCTGCAAAGCGAACAAGTCCTTCTCGGACACCAGCCCCACCAAGCGCTCTTTCTCAAC
>JAVBYP010000252.1 GCA_030823965.1 Sideroxydans sp. | reverse complement strand
CCTTGGCACAAGCACATAAGTTGGCGACTGCGGGCCAAGTCAGCGATACCACTGCCATTTCTGCGAGCGCTTCGACTGCCACTTTCACGGTCGGCACCACCAGCACGGATATCACGATAGCGGCAGGCGCTTCATTGCAAGACATCCGCAATGCGATCAATGCGGCCAACATCGGTGTGACAGCGACCCTCGTCAACGACGGCAGCGGCTCACCTTATCGCCTTGCCTTGTCTTCCAATGACTCAGGCACCGTCAACGCGATCAACAGCATCACAGTCAAGACTGGGGGGGATGTAGCGGTCAACGACCTACTTGCCTATAACCCAACAGAGAATGCGCCCACTCCCTTAGTGCCCATGGCGCAAACCGTTGCAGCTCAAGATGCCGATTTCACAGTTAATGGCATCAGGATCATCAAATCTTCCAACAGCGTGACTGATGCTATCCAAGGTGTCACGCTGACCCTGAATAAGAATGCGGCCGCCACTTTGACGGTAGCGCGCGATACGAGCGCGATCAACACGGCAGCGACCAGCCTTGTCGAGACCTACAACGCCTTAGCCACACAGCTAAAGAGTCGCTCTGCCTATGGTAGCGCCACTCAAGCGGCAGCCACTTTGGCGGGCGACGGGACAGTACGCCTCATGCAGGATCAGCTGAGCAGCATATTACGTACAGCAGCCACGCCTGCAAGCGGCGGTACGCTCACCTCGCTTTCTCAAGTTGGCATCAGCTTACAGGTCGATGGCAAATTAAAACTTGATAGCAGCAAGTTGAACAGCGCAATGGCGAATAATTTTAGTGACGTATCGAATCTATTCTCCTCAGCTTCTGGCTATGTCACCCGATTGAATAGTTGGGCAGATTCCATAGTGCAAACCAATGGCTTGATCGACGTGCGCACGCAAAATTTCAACACCAACATCAAACGGTATTCAGAACAGGTTAGCCAATTGGAAACCCGGATGAGCGTGCTGCAAAAGCGCTATACCATTCAATATACCAACCTCAATCAAATGCTTTCGAACATGAACGCCACCAGCGCCTACCTGTCGCAACAATTTAAATAAGACTGGAGCAAGAACATGAACGCACATACTGCTACCAATGCCTACGCCAAAGTCGGCATCGAATCCGGCGTGAACGGCGCAGACCCACACAAACTCATCACGATGTTATTCCAAGGTGCGTTGCTGGCGATCGCGAATGCAAAGAATGCGATGCTACGCAAGGACTTCAAAGCCAAGGGTGAGGCCATCTCTAAAGCGATGCTCATCATCGATGAAGGTTTGAAAGCGAGCTTGGACAAGAAGGTCGGCGGCGAACTCGCCCTCAGCTTGGATCAATTGTATGACTACGCGTTGTCGAGATTGTTTGCCGCGAATATCAATAACGACGCCCAGATACTCGATGAGGTTTCGCGTTTACTCAGCGAATTGAAAGGTGCTTGGGACGCTATTCGTCAAACTGCTTTGACCAATGCTCCCGTACAGTCTCAACCGTTAGCAAGTCAAAACAAACAGCCAGCACTGGTCTACGGAAGGATGTAAGTGATGCACATGATCATCGAAGATTACCAGCGCCTTTCTAACATCACCGAACAGATGCGCAACGCAGCCGCTGCAGGCGAGTGGGACGATCTGATCGAGCTCGAGAAACGTTGCTCCCAAGAAGTCGAAAAGATCAAACCGCGCGATGGCGTACCGACAGATGAAGCGTCACGCAAACAAAAGGCCGACCTTATCCGCAAGATGTTGGCCGATGACAAAGCGATACGTTCCTACACCGAGCCTTGGATGCGCCAACTAGAACGCATCATGCAAAGTGCGCGCAGTGAGCAACGCGTGCAGAACGCCTATCTCGCTCAAGGTTGAGCGTCGCGAAGCGATGAGCCATGCCTGTCAATCCGCTCGCCGCTGCACTCACTAAACACACCCTGAATGAAAAGCCGCTGATCGCAGCGGCCACAGACAAGTTCGACCCCAAGTCAAGCCTCAAACTCAACATCGGCCAACAAGTGCAAGGAACAGTGCAGGCGCAGACCGCGCCTGGGCAATTCCAAGTGCGCATCGCTGAGCATGTCGTGCAGTTACAGCTACCCGCTTTCGTGCGTAGCGGCGACCTCATCTCCCTGCAAGTCACCTCTTTGCAACCGCGCCTGACGTTCTCGCTCTCTTCGACCACCAACCCTGTCTCCACATCGGAACAGCTCAGCTCTGCCTCACGACTGCTGTCTTCAATGACGCAACAACCGTTGGAGCAACCCTATGTGAAATCCACGCAGCGTGCCCCACTCTGGATCACTAGCCAAGCCGCTGCAACTGACACCACCGTCTTGGCGGACAAACTGCACAACGCATTGAGCCACAGCGGCCTGTTCTATGAGTCACATCAAGCACAATGGATCGCAGGGATGCGCAGCACTCCACAACTGATGCAAGAGCCGCAGAACCAAGCACCCCATCAAACCAACACCATGCCGAGTGATGCCACACTTAAACAAAATGTGGCTACACCCCTCAACACCATTCCCGACCATTTGAAAAATCTGGTGCAACAGCAATTGCATGCACTGGAGAACCGGCAAGTCTTATGGCAAGGCATGGCTTGGGAAGGACAGGAGATGCGCTGGGAAGTACGCGAAGAATCACCGCGCCGCAGCTCAACGGGCACACAAGATGGCCAATGGATCACCGAGATACATCTCGACTTGCCGCATCTGGGTAGCTTGTCGGCTCGATTGAGCCTCAACGGTGGTGCGGTGAACTTGATGTTCACTGCACGCGACGAAAAGACCCGAGAACTGCTAGGTAGCGCAAGCAGCCAACTCGTCTCCGCACTCAACGAGCGCGACATCCCCGTACTCCAAACACGTATAGAGAAGTTGGAAGAGGCACCCCTATGAACGCCACCAACAAACGTCAGATGGCAGTCGCCCTCGCCTACCAGAGTGGCGATGCCGCACCCAAGGTCGTCGCCAGTGGTCGAGGACTCATCGCTCAAGCCATCATCGAGCGCGCCAAGGAACACGGAGTGTTCGTGCACGAATCCGAGGAATTGGTCGGCATGTTGATGCAAGTCGAACTGGACCAACACATCCCCCCACAGCTCTACCTAGCTGTCGCCGAGCTGTTGGCATGGTTATATCGTTTGGAACGAGGGGAAATACCCGCTATTCCACTTACTAAGCCCCTCCTTAGCACTTTAGAATCAAAATAAGACAATCCTCCAATATAGGCGGCATCATGCGTAGTAAAGAAGTCCCGCTCAAGATCGAAGTCTTCGCCAACGATGAAGAGAACGATTTCATCCTGCACGACCCTAAAGAGGTCCTTGCCGTTCTGCGCGATATCGTCACTCACCACAATCGTGTCGCCCTCTATTTCAACGATGACAACAGCATGGTGCTCACTCTGTTGTTGGCAGTGGATGAGACAGGCGTCTGGGTCGATGCCGCCCCCAACCCGATGGACAATCGCCACATCGAACGCAGTAGCCGCATCGTATTCGTCAGCACGCACAACCAAGCGAAGGTGCAGTGGGTCTCCAGCGAGACTTCGCAATGCATCTACGAGAATTCGCCCGCGTTCTTCTTGCCCCTACCGAGGAAGCTCCTACGTCTGCAACGGCGAGATTTCTACCGACTGATCAACCGTGAACCGGATGCACTCACCTGCCTCATCCGCCCCCTGCCAGATCAAGCACACATCCATCACAAAGTGACCGTGATGGACATCAGCATCGGCGGGATAGCACTGGTGTGCAAAGAGGACGGGATCGACCTGCAAGCGGGGATGCAATATCAGAACTGCGAGATAGATCTACCCGACATCGGCACCATCAACGCCACCATCGAAGTCAAGAACACCTTTGAAGTCACCGCACGTAACGGCAATGTGAGCCGCCGTGCGGGCTGTGTGTTCGTCAAACCGAGTGGCGAGGTATCAAAGATGCTGCAACGTTTTGTGGCACAGATGCAGCAGCAACAAGCGAAGAAGAACTTAGAAAGATAATTGGGCGGTGAAACCTAGCGTTTCCTAGATCTGCCGCCCAACGCCATCACACCTGCATGTTCATGATGTCGTTATAGGCCGCCACCATCTTGTTGCGCACTTGGATCGCGGTCTTGAACGAGATGTCCGCCTTCTGCATGGCGATCATGGTATCGCTCAAGCTCACCTTGTCATCGCCCAGCACGAATGCTTTCTGCATATCCGTGGCTTGGTGTTGCGCCTGATTGACGCTATCCAAGGAATTCCTAAGTACGTTGGCGAAATCTACCCCGCTGGTCGCCTTCGCTGCTGGCGTTGGCTGGCCCTGCGCAACGGCCACCGCCGCCCGCATCTGGGCGAGTAGATTGTCCACATTGCTCACGTTCATACTCATTTCATCTCTCCTTACGCGACTTCCATGGCAGCCACTGTACGCGCGCGCGCAAGTCTTTTAGCACGGGAAAAGCGCCCTATTTCCCCTCCTTTTCAAACCATCACCCTTGATTCACAAGCAGATAATTTGCACCGTGTGATAGTGAATCAAGACCTAAGCAGGTGATAAAAAATGGCTGATACAAACATCAATATGAACCCCTCCATGGCACAGCAGATGCTGGGCATGCCCAGCCAACAGAAGCTGGGACTGATGGTGGCCGTAGCGGCCACAGTCGCCCTACTCGCTGGCTTATGGATGTGGGGACAGACCCCAGACTTCCGTGTCCTCTATGCCAACATGTCGGAACGTGATGGCGGCGCAGTCATCGAGGCCTTGCAGCAACAGAACATCCCTTACAAGTTCTCTGAGGGCGGCACGCTGATGGTGCCCGCCGACAAGGTGCATGAAGTGCGCCTGAACATGGCGTCACAAGGCTTGCCCAAAGGCGGCACGGTCGGCTTCGAGCTGATGGAGAACCAGAAATTCGGCACCAGCCAGTTCTTGGAGCAGATCAACTACCAGCGCGCCTTGGAAGGTGAGTTGTCCCGCTCGGTACAGACCATGGCTTCCGTAGCGAACGCTCGCGTCCACCTCGCCATCCCCAAACCCACCGTCTTCGTCAAGGAAAAACAGAAGCCCAGCGCGTCTGTGGTGCTGGCGCTGAATGCGGGTCGCTCATTGGATGAAGGTCAAGTGAACGCCATCGTGCACCTCATCTCCAGTAGCGTTCCCGACATGCCGTCACAGAACGTCACCGTGGTAGACCAGAGCGGCACCTTGCTCTCGGCCGCCCGTAGTGGCACAGGTCAGATGTTGGATGCGACCCAATTGAAATATGTGCGTCAGGTCGAGACGGATTACGTGAAACGCATCGAAGACATCCTCTCTCCCATCACCGGCATCCAGAACATCCGCGCCCAAGTCACCGCCAGCTTGGATTTCGCCGTGAGCGAACAGACCTCGGAGATGTACAAGCCCAACCAGCCGCCCAATGAAGCTGCCGTGCGCAGCCTGCAAAGCTCGGAAATATTGGATGGCATCAAAACAGCGGGGGGCGTACCCGGTGCACTGTCCAACCAACCTCCTGTGCCAGCGACTGCGCCCGTGGTCACACCCGCCACTGCCGTGCCTGCAGCGAACGGCGGCACATCCACCAACAACTCGCACAAGGAGATGACCACCAACTACGAGGTGGACCGCACCATCCAGCACACCAAGATGCCTACAGGCAACATCAAACGTATCGCCGTTGCCGTGGTGTTGAACAATCGCAGCGTCACCGACAAGGATGGCAAGGTAGTGTCCACACCGTACACCGATGATGAGAAGGCGCAGATCACGTTGCTCGTCAAAGAAGCAGTCGGCTTCGAAGAGAAACGCGGCGACACACTCAATCTACTCAACAGCGCATTCAACGACACCAGCGAAGTGTTGCCAGAGATACCGCTATGGAAACAACCTGACATGATCGCGCTGGCCAAAGAGGTCTTCAAATATCTATTGATCGGCGGCGGCATCTTCTTCCTGCTGTTCGGCGTCATCAAACCTGCGTTCAAAAGCGTAGCCGAGATATCGGCCGCACAACAAGATGCGATGGAATCAGCTGCTCAAGGTGGCGGTGTCTACAGCGCTACAGGGGGGGGCGAACACACACGGCAATCACCTATCGCCTCTTACGAGAATAATCTCCAGATCGCCAAACAATTAGCCAAAGATGACCCCAAGATCGTAGCGACCGTGGTCAAGGAATGGGTGAACAAAGATGAGTGAAATCGGCATCAATAAAAGTGCCATCCTGCTCATGACCTTGGGCGAGGATGAAGCGGCTGAGGTGATGAAGTATCTGGAACCGAAAGAAGTTCAGAAGATCAGCACCGCGATGGTGGCGCTGAACAATCTCTCGCGCGACCAGATCGCCGATGTCTTCGAAGAGTTCCATATCAGCGCCTCCGAAAAGACCACCATCGGTATGGATTCCAGCGACTACATCCGCAACATGCTGAACAAAGCCCTAGGCGATGACAAGGCAGCCGGCTTGCTTGACCGCATCTTGCACAACAGCGACACCAGCGGCATCGAAAGCTTGAAGTGGATGGATCCTGGCTCGATCGCCGACCTCGTCTCCAACGAGCATCCGCAGATCATCGCCACCATCATGGTGCATCTGGAACCAGATCAAGCTTCCGCCGTATTGGGAAAACTCACAGAACGCCTGCGAAACGATGTGTTGTTGCGCATCGCGACATTGGATAGTGTACAACCGGCCGCGTTGAAGGAACTCAACGATGTACTGACCAAACTCCTATCAGGCAACGCCGTGGCCAAGAAGAGCATACGCGGTGGTGTGAAGACAGCCGCCGAGATCCTCAACTACATCGGCAGCACGCAAGAATCCGTCATCGAATCGGTACGCACACACGACCCTGAACTGGCGCAAAAGATCATGGATGAGATGTTCGTGTTCGAAGACATCCTCGAAGTGGACGACCGTGGCATCCAGTTGGTGATGCGCGAAGTGCAATCCGAATCGCTCATCGTCGCCCTCAAAGGTGCGAGCGTGGAGATGCGCGAGAAGATCTTCAAGAACATGTCGTCGCGCGCCGCAGAGATGTTGCGCGAGGACCTGGAATCGAAGGGCCCAGTCAAACTCAGCGAAGTGGAAGCCGAACAGAAAGAGATCCTAAAGATCGTACGTCGATTGGCAGACGAAGGCCAGATCGTGCTAGGCGGAAAGGGCGAGGACGCTTATGTCTGATGCCGACATCGTGGCGACCACCCCCACCTCTCCCACGCCTGAAAAGCTCTCGGCGTGGCAACGTTGGGAATTGCCTGCCTTCGAAGCAGGTAGTGCGCTTGCACGCAATGTCGGTCTGCCAACGGCATCGCAACTTGAAAAGATGCAACAACTTGCTCGCGACGAAGCCTATCAAGCAGGTTATGCAGAAGGACAACAACGCGGCTACGCAGAAGGATTGCAGCAAGCACTTGCAGAGAAAGAACGTCTCGCCGAATTGACCAAACTACTCGAATCCCAGATAGATGAGAAAGTCAGTGAAGAGCTGATGGGATTGTCGCTCGACATCGCGCAACAAGTGTTGCAGCAGTCGATCAAGATCCAGCCAGAGCTGTTACTCGGCATGGTGCGCGAGGCGATCGGTAGCTTGCCCGTATTCAACCAAGCAGCCCACCTCATCTTGAACCCAGAAGATGCCGTACTGGTACGCGAGCAAATGGGAGAACAGCTCTCGCACTCCGGATGGAAAGTATTGGAAGACCCTCGCATGGCGCGCGGCGACGCACGCTTAGAGACCGCCAACAGCCAGGTCGATGGCACGATGAAGGCACGTTGGGATCGCGTAGTGAGCGCGATGGGGCAAGACGCGAAATGGTTGGTCCAATCATGAGCAACGCACTTCACAACCAACGCTGGCAAGAGGTGTTGCAGATGAATCGCGACATCGTGACGCAAAGCAGTCCATTGTTGGTGAGTGGGCGCCTCACCAAGGTGACCGGATTGGTGATGGAAGCCGTCGGCTTGCGCATGGCGGTAGGCAGTACTTGTTTGATCGAACTTCCCAACAACCGCATCGAAGCAGAAGTGGTCGGATTCTCTGGAGACAAACTGTTCTTGATGCCAGAGAACGATGTGCATGGCCTGGTCCCCGGCGCACGTGTCGTGCCTTCTGAGCAGCAACGTATCCCCGTCAAGGTCGGTCAGCATCTTCGCTTCCGCCGTCGCACCGCCGACTTGGCGCGCCACCTTCCCGTCGGCGAACATCTACTGGGTCGCGTACTCGATGGCGCAGGCCGCCCGCTAGACCAACTCGGTGCTTTGGTGGAGAGTCGCACCGCCCCCTTGCAGAGTCGCCCCATCAACCCATTGGAACGTGCCGCGATCAATGAGGCATTGGATGTCGGCGTACGCGCCATCAACACCTTGCTCACGGTCGGACGCGGTCAGCGTATGGGTCTGTTCGCAGGCTCCGGTGTAGGTAAGAGCGTGTTGCTCGGCATGATGGCGCGCTACACCAGCGCCGATGTGATCGTGGTCGGACTCATCGGTGAACGTGGCCGCGAAGTCAAAGAATTCATCACCGACATCTTGGGCAAGGAAGGTCTGGCGCGCTCCGTCGTGGTCGCCGCACCCGCCGACACTAGCCCGTTGATGCGTATGCAAGGTGCGGCTTACGCCACCACCATCGCCGAATATTTCCGCGACCAGGGTAAGAACGTGTTGCTCATCATGGACTCGCTCACCCGTTATGCGATGGCACAACGCGAGATCGCACTCGCCATCGGTGAACCGCCCGCGACCAAAGGTTATCCACCTTCAGTTTTCGCCAAATTGCCACAACTGGTCGAGCGTGCGGGTAATGGCGCAGAAGGCGGTGGTTCCATCACCGCGTTCTACACCGTGCTGACGGAAGGCGACGACCAACAAGACCCGATCGCAGATGCCGCACGCGCCATATTGGATGGACACATCGTGTTGTCGCGCAGACTGGCCGAATCAGGACATTACCCTGCCATCGACATCGAAGCTTCGATCAGTCGCGCCATGAACCACCTGGTCAGCGCCCAACATTTCCAGATGGTGCAAAGCTTCAAGCACATGTACGCTCACTACCAGCGCAATCACGATCTGGTCAGCGTCGGTGCTTACGTGCAAGGAAGCGACCCCTTCTTGGATCAGGCCATCGCATTGCACCCGCACATGGATATGTTCTTACAACAGAACATGTATCAGTCCGAACCTTTCAACGCGAGCATGGATCAGTTCACGACCTTGTTCCAACACGCAAACTGATAAGCGGTCATGACAAAACCTTTCACACTACAACCCTTACTAAATCTGGCGCATCAAAAGAACGATGCCGCCACGAAGAAGCTGGGCCAGCTCAACCAGCAACAACAGAGTGCACAACAAAAATTGACCACGCTGCAACAATATCGCCGCGACTATCAGATGAAGTTCCAAGAAGCGGCGCAGCAAGGCATGGGACCTGCCGACCTGCGTAACTTTCAAGACTTCATCAATCGCTTGGATCAAGCGATACGGCAACAACAGCAAGTCATCGAAAAAGCCAAGACCAACGTGCAGACAGGACGTCATGAGCTGATGGATAGCACACGCAAGATGCGCTCATTCGACACCCTGGCACAGCGCCATGTCGAGTCAGAGATGAAGGTGGAAGCCAAAAAAGAACAACGACTGCAGGATGAACAGACTGGACGTTTTGCTGCACAACATGCCCACAACAAGAATGACGAGAAGTAACCAGGAGCGAAAACCATGAGCAATATGCCGATCTTGTCCAACAACACACCCGCTTCGAGCAAGGCTGCCACGCAGGCCAACCAGAACACGAGTACCAATGATGCGGCCACGCAAGACGCACAACCTTTTGGTGATGTGCTTGCTCGCCAGATATCCGACAAGGTGGGTGTGGAAACTAATGCGATAGATATCCTCACGACAGATACGTTGCCACTGGCAACGGCCGAAGACGTGAAGACCGCGAGCGTCGTCGATAAAACCGACGCCTCTCTGCCAACAGATATGCTGGCCACGCTGCTACCAATCGCTGCTGCAGTAGCTCAGATGTCATCCACTGCTATACCCACAGAAGTTGAGGCTCAAATTGGCCTACAACCCTCGAAGGGAAAAACAGGTAAAGAATCAGCGAGCCTAGCTGTAAGCACCTCGGCCACTCCCCAGAATGTGAGTGAACCCTCCTTGAAAGC
>JAVBYP010000229.1 GCA_030823965.1 Sideroxydans sp. | reverse complement strand
GCCTCATCATTCGCGACCTGTCGATGACGGTGAGCAATTTCCGCGCGACGCAATCTCTACCTGAATATCTCAAAGCCAACAACGTCGTTGCCATTGCAGGCATCGATACGCGTAAGTTGACGCGTATCTTGCGCAGCAAGGGTGCGCAGAGTGGTTGTATCGCCACCGGCGACAACGTGGAAGCGGCATTGGCTGCGGCACGTGCTTTTGCTGGCTTGGCGGGCATGGACTTGGCGCAAGTCGTTACCTGCGACAAATCCTACGATTGGAAGCAGCGCGAGTGGGAGTTGGGTGTTGGCTATAGCGACATCGCCGAATCAAAATTCCATGTGGTGGCGTATGACTTTGGCGTGAAGCGCAACATCCTGCGCATGCTGGCCGAGCGCGGTTGTCGCATCACTGTAGTCCCTGCGAAGACTTCTGCCGCCGATGTGCTGGCGCTGAAGCCGAATGGTGTGTTCTTGTCCAACGGCCCTGGCGATCCTGAGCCATGCGACTACGCGATTGTGGCAACACAAAAATTCCTTGAAGTGGGCATGCCTTTGTTCGGTATCTGCTTGGGACATCAGATATTGGGTCTGGCTTCCGGTGCGAAGACGGTGAAGATGAAGTTCGGTCATCGCGGTGCTAACCATCCGGTGCAAGACACGCAGACCAAGCGCGTGATGATCACCAGCCAGAACCATGGTTTCGCGGTGGATGCGGCGACGCTTCCGAAGAATGCACGTGTGACACACATCTCTTTGTTCGATGGCACGTTGCAAGGTTTCGAGCTGACTGACAAGCCAGCATTCTGTTTCCAAGGTCACCCCGAGGCGAGTCCCGGGCCGCATGACGTGGATGTTTTGTTCGATCGCTTCGTTGCGATGATGGGTGGTAAGTAAATGGCTAAGCGTACTGACATCAAATCAATTCTGATCATTGGCGCAGGCCCTATCGTCATCGGGCAGGCGTGTGAGTTCGACTATTCCGGCGCACAGGCTTGCAAGGCGCTGCGTGAAGAGGGCTACCGCGTCATTCTGGTGAATTCGAACCCGGCGACCATCATGACCGACCCGAACATGGCGGACGCGACTTATATCGAGCCGATCACTTGGCAGATGGTAGAGAAGATCATCGCCAAGGAACGCCCCGATGCGATCCTGCCTACGATGGGTGGTCAGACTGCGCTGAACTGCGCCTTGGACTTGGCGAAGCACGGCGTGTTGGAAAAGTACAAGGTCGAGATGATCGGTGCATCGCGTGATGCCATCGACATGGCGGAAGACCGCGAGAAGTTCAAACAAGCGATGACCCGTATCGGCTTGGCCTCGGCACGTTCGGCTATCGCGCACAGTATGGAAGAAGCTTTCCAAGTGCAGCAAGTGATGGGTTTCCCAACCGTCATTCGTCCGTCCTTCACCATGGGCGGCAGCGGCGGTGGTATCGCTTACAACCGTCAAGAGTTCGTTGAGATCTGTGAACGCGGCTTGGAAGCATCGCCCACCAAAGAATTGTTGATCGAAGAGTCGCTGCTCGGTTGGAAAGAATACGAGATGGAAGTCGTGCGTGACCGCAACGACAACTGCATCATCATCTGTTCCATCGAGAACTTGGATCCGATGGGGGTGCATACAGGCGACTCGATCACCGTCGCCCCCGCGCAGACATTGACCGACAAGGAATACCAGATATTGCGTGACGCTTCCTTGGCCGTGCTGCGCGAGATCGGTGTGGAGACGGGCGGTAGTAACGTGCAGTTCTCCATCAATCCGGTAGATGGACGTATGGTGGTCATCGAGATGAATCCGCGTGTATCGCGTTCATCTGCGTTGGCATCAAAAGCAACGGGCTTCCCGATCGCCAAAGTAGCTGCGAAGTTGGCTGTGGGTTACACCTTGGATGAGTTGAAGAACGACATCACCGGCGGGGCGACACCTGCCTCGTTCGAGCCGACCATCGACTACGTGGTGACCAAGATCCCACGTTTCGCCTTCGAGAAATTCCCGCAAGCCAACGATCGTCTGACGACACAGATGAAGTCGGTGGGTGAGGTGATGGCGATCGGCCGCACCTTCCAAGAGTCGTTCCAAAAAGCACTGCGCGGTTTGGAAGTGGGCGTGAACGGATTGGACAGCAAATACACTGACCGTGAAGCGATCTGCGCTGAGATGGGTAATCCAGGACCTGATCGTATCTGGGCGGTGGGTGATGCTTTCCGTATCGGTATGAGCGTGGAAGAAGTCTTCAACATCAGTAAGATCGATCCATGGTTCTTGGTACAGATCGAAGACATCTTGCGTCAGGAAAAGACTCTGGCAGGCCGCACGCTGGAGAGTCTGACTGCTGACGATCTGCGTGCGTTGAAGCGTAGCGGTTTCGCCGATGCGCGTATCGCGGCTCTGCTGGGAACGGATGATGCGGCGGTGCGTGCGTATCGCCATGCATTGTCTGTGCGCCCCGTTTTCAAGCGCGTAGATACCTGCGCGGCAGAGTTCTCTACAAACACAGCGTACATGTATTCCACTTACGAAGAAGAGTGCGAATCACAACCGACCAACAACAAGAAGATCATGGTGCTGGGCGGCGGTCCTAACCGTATCGGTCAAGGTATCGAGTTCGACTATTGCTGCGTGCATGCCGCGCTGGCGATGCGTGAGGACGGCTACGAGACCATCATGGTCAACTGCAATCCTGAGACAGTCTCCACCGACTACGACACATCGGATCGTTTGTATTTCGAACCGCTGACATTGGAAGATGTGCTGGAAGTGGTCGCTGTCGAAAAGCCTGTTGGCGTCATCGTGCAGTACGGTGGACAGACACCGTTGAAGTTGGCGCATGGTTTGGCCAAGAGCGGCGTGCCCATCATTGGCACCTCGGTCGATATGATCGACATGGCAGAAGATCGCGCGCGTTTCCAAGCGATGTTGCGTGAATTGAATTTGAAGCAGCCACCGAATCGTACTGCCAGCAATGTGTTGGATGCGGTCTCAGGTGCGGCAGAGATCGGTTTCCCGCTGGTGATGCGTCCCTCCAACGTGTTGGGCGGACGTGGGATGGAGATCATCCATGCACAGCCAGATCTAGAACGTTACATGCGTGATGCGGAAGAACTGGCCAAGACCTATCCAGAGCGTATGCCTATCTTGCTCGACCGTTTCTTGAACGATGCGATCGAAGTGGATGTGGATGCTGTCTCCGATGGTAAACAAGTCATCATCGGCGGCATCATGGAGCACATCGAAGAAGCGGGTGTGCATTCGGGTGACTCCGCATGTTCTTTGCCGCCGTACTCTCTTTCCGCAGCGATGCAGGACGAGTTGCGTCGCCAGACGGTTGCGATGGCGAAGTCACTCAACGTGGTTGGTTTGATGAACGTGCAGTTCGCTATCCAAGGCGAGACGGTCTATGTGCTGGAAGTGAATCCGCGCGCATCACGCACCGTGCCTTATGTTTCCAAAGCGACGGGTGTGCCGTTGGCGAAGATCGCCGCACGTTGCATGGCGGGGCAAAGTTTGGCATCGCAAGGTGTGACCAAAGAGGTCATTCCACCTTACTACTCGGTGAAAGAAGCGGTATTCCCCTTCATCAAGTTCCCCGGTGTCGACACCATCCTTGGTCCAGAGATGAAATCGACGGGCGAAGTGATGGGCGTGGGCGAGACTTTCGCAGAAGCTTTCGTCAAGTCACAACTCGCTGCCAGCGTGAAGTTGCCAAAGAGCGGTAAGGTGTTCATCAGCGTGCGCGAAGCGGATAAAGCTGGTGCGGCCGAAGTGGCACGTTCCCTCAAGGAATTGGGTTTCACGATACTGGCGACGCGCGGTACCGGCTCTGTGATCTCGGCTGCTGGTGTTGAGGTGACCATCGTTAATAAGGTGCAAGAAGGACGTCCTCACATCGTCGACATGATCAAGAATGGTGACGTCAACCTCATCGTGAACACGGTCGATAGCAAGCCTTCTGTGATGAAAGATTCCTATTCCATCCGCAATGCCGCATTGCAAGGTCGGGTCACTTATTACACGACCCTATCAGGCGCACGTGCCGCATGTCTCGGTATGCATCATTTGGCCGAGTTGCAAGTCTATGACGTGCAGTCGTTGCACCGTCGATTCAATTAAGGAAGCATCCCATGAGTAAGGTCCCATTGACGGTAGTCGGCGCTGAAACATTGCGCAAAGAATTGCACAACCTGAAGACGGTGGAACGTCCTGCGGTGATCAATGCCATCTCGGAAGCGCGTGCTCAGGGCGACCTGTCAGAGAACGCGGAATACGAAGCAGCCAAGGAAAAACAATCTTTCGTTGAAGGGCGCATCATCGAGCTGGAATTCAAGCTGGGTAGCGCTCAGATCATCGATCCCAAGACGCTGAATGCGGATGGTCGCTGTGTGTTCGGTTCGACCGTGGTGTTGGAAGATGTGAACAATGGCGACGTGGTGACCTACCAGATCGTGGGGGATGATGAAGCGGATATCAAGAAGCGCAAGATATCCATCAGCTCCCCTATCGCGCGTGCGCTAATCGGTAAATCCAGCGGTGATGTGGCGGAAGTGCAAGCGCCGGGTGGGGTGCGTGAATACGAAGTCGTCGAAGTCCAATATATCTAGTTAAGTACGACTTCCCAACTGCTTCTTGGTGAGTGCTTTGCCTGAGCGTCTCTTTGGTGCTTTGGCGATAGCGACGGCAAGCGGGCGGTAGATCACTAATATCTTGCCGATATGTTGTACAGGCCCTGCATTCAATACTTCGCAGATATCAGTCAGCATGGTGGCGCGTGCTTCGCGGTCATCATTCATCACACGAACCTTCAGCAAGTCGTGGCTTTTAAGGGTACGCTCGATCTCATCCAAAACGGAGGGTGTCAGACCGGCATTGCCGATGATGACGATGGGTTTGAGAGCATGGGCGCGACCTTTGAGTTCGAGGCGCTGTGATACGGAGAGGTTCAACATGGCATTCCTTCAATTAAGGCGCGGATTCTAAACGATGAAGGCTACTAAAACCAGCAAACAATGGATGCAAGAGCATGTGAACGACCCTTACGTGCAGCGTGCACAGAAGGAAGGTTACCGTTCGCGTGCCGCCTATAAGCTGATGGAGTTGGACGAGCGCGACAATCTGATCAAGCCCGGCATGGTGGTGGTCGACCTTGGCGCCACGCCAGGGGGCTGGTGTCAGGTGGTTGCCAAGAAGATGGGCATGCATGGTCGCATCATCGCGTTGGATCTGCTGCCTTTGCATCCGCTTCCTCGAGTCGAGTTCATCCAAGGCGATTTCCGTGAAGACAGCGTCTTGGCTCAGCTCGAAAAGATGCTGGACGGACGTCAGATTGGTCTTGTAATGTCGGATATGGCCCCCAATATCAGTGGCGTAGGTTCTGCGGATCAGGCGCGCTCGATGTATCTAGCTGAGTTGGCTTTGGACTTTGCTGCCAAACATCTCGCTCCTGGTGGTTCATTCGTGGTGAAGATATTCCAAGGTGTCGGGTTCGAGGACTATCTGAAGTTGGCACGAGGCCACTTTGAGAAAGTGGTCACGCGTAAGCCTAAAGCATCGCGTGATCGCAGCAGTGAACAGTATCTGGTCGGTCTGGGCAAGCTTGAGAAATAAGCACGGACAGTGTCTAATGCAACTTCGTTTTTCGCTCGGTAAGGAGCAAGTGTGAACAATCTATTCAAGAGTGTCGGAATCTGGATGGTCGTGGCTTTGGTGTTGATGACCGTATTCAACCAATTCAATGCGCGTCAGCAATCGACAGCGCAGGTGCAATTGGATTATTCGCAATTCTTGGACGAGGTGAAGGCTGGGAATGTCGACAAGGTGACCATCGAAGGTCGTACTTTGAAAGCGACGACCACTGACGGAAAGCGCATCACTACATTCGCTCCTAGCGACATCTGGTTGGTCTCTGATCTGCTCAAGAATGGTGTGAAGGTCGAAGCTAAGCCAGAAGAAGAGCAAAGTTTCCTCAGTCAAGTGTTCATCTCTTGGTTCCCCATGCTGTTGCTGATCGGCGTATGGATATTCTTCATGCGTCAGATGCAAGGTGGCGGCAAAGGTGGCGCGTTCTCGTTCGGCAAGAGCAAGGCGCGATTGTTGGATGAGGCCAAAGAACGTGTGACGTTCGCTGATGTGGCGGGTTGTGATGAGGCTAAAGAAGAAGTCTCTGAGCTGGTCGATTTCCTGCGCGATCCGACCAAGTTCCAGAATCTGGGCGGCCGTATCCCTAGAGGCGTGTTGATGGTGGGTAGCCCAGGTACCGGTAAGACTTTGCTGGCCAAAGCCATCGCGGGCGAGGCTAAGGTGCCGTTCTTCTCCATCTCGGGTTCTGACTTCGTGGAGATGTTCGTCGGTGTCGGCGCAGCGCGTGTGCGCGACATGTTCGAACAGGCTAAGAAACATGCACCTTGCATCATCTTCATCGATGAGATCGACGCAGTTGGTCGTCAACGCGGCGCTGGTTTGGGCGGCGGCAATGATGAGCGCGAACAAACATTGAACGCTTTGCTGGTCGAGATGGATGGTTTTGAAGGCGCAAGCGGTGTGATCGTGATCGCCGCGACCAACCGTCCTGATGTGTTGGATGCTGCGCTGTTGCGTCCAGGCCGCTTTGACCGTCAAGTGGTCGTGCCATTGCCAGACATTCGTGGTCGTGAGCAGATCCTGATGGTGCATATGCGCAAAGTGCCGTGTGCGCCCGACGTGAATGCCAATGTGTTGGCGCGTGGAACGCCTGGCATGTCCGGTGCGGACTTGGCCAATCTGGTCAACGAGGCAGCGTTGTTCGCAGCACGTCGCGGTAAACGTTTCGTTGAGATGGATGATTTTGAATCGGCAAAAGACAAGATTTTCATGGGCGCAGAACGCCGTTCGATGGTGATGCCAGAAGAAGAGCGTCGTAATACGGCGTACCACGAATCCGGTCATGCATTGGTTGCTCGCTTGATGCCGAAGACCGATCCAGTCCATAAAGTCACCATCATTCCGCGCGGTCGTGCATTGGGATTGACCATGCAGCTACCTTCGGAAGATCGTTACAGCATGGATAAGGTCCGAATCCTTTCCACTATCACCGTTTTGTTTGGTGGACGCATCGCTGAAGAGGTGTTCATGGGCCAGATGACCACGGGTGCATCGAATGACTTCGAGCGTGCAACCGATATGGCTCGCAAGATGGTCACCCAATGGGGCATGTCTGAAGCGTTGGGAACGATGGTGTACGGCGAGAACGAAGGCGAAGTGTTCCTAGGCCGCTCAGTCACTACGCATAAGAACATCTCCGAGACCACCATGCAGAAGGTGGATGCCGAGATTCGTCGCATCCTTGATGAGCAATATGCCTTGGCCAGAAAGCTCATTGAAGAGAATCGCGACAAGATGGAAGCGATGACCAAAGCCTTGTTGGAGTGGGAGACCATAGATGCCGACCAGATCGACGACATCATGTCTGGGAAACCACCACGTGAGCCTAAACCAAGTCAATCGAATAAGACGACTGAGCCGCCGAAAGACGATGCACCAGTTGTGCCAGTAGTAGATCAACCTGCTGAGAACGTTTAATTCCATACGGGGACTTCGGTCCCCGTTTCCTTATGTTCCATTGCGGTAAATTCAATTTCGATCTTTCCCGCCCACTTGTGATGGGCATCGTCAATGTCACGCCTGATTCCTTCTCGGATGGTGGGCGTCATGCTTCGACTCAAGCTGCTATCGACCATGCGCAGCGATTGATGGCGGAGGGCGCAGATATTCTCGATATCGGCGGAGAATCCACGCGTCCCGGCGCAGCGAGGGTCGGCGAGCAAGAAGAATTGGACAGGGTGCTGCCTGTGATCGAAGGATTGCATGGCATTCCAGTCCCGATCTCTATCGACACCTACAAACCATCCGTGATGCGTGCTGCGCTAGCGGCCGGTGCGAGTATGGTGAATGATGTGAATGCATTGCAGTCGGAAGGTGCGATCGAGGTAGTCCTAGGTAGCGATGCGGCGGTGTGCTTGATGCACAAGCAGGGGAGCCCAGAGACGATGCAGCAGAAACCTGTCTATCAAAATGTGATGGAAGAGGTGAGCGCATTCTTGCAAGAACGTGTCACAGCCCTTGAGGTTGCTGGTGTGGTGCGCGAGCGCATCGTCATCGATCCTGGTTTCGGGTTTGGCAAGACGATCGAGCATAATCTCGAACTATTGAGTCATCTGGATGCACTGAACGCTTTGGGTGTGCCGATCTTGGCTGGGTTGTCGCGTAAATCAATGTTGGGGGCGCTCACCGGACGTGATGTCGATGATCGCGTGGCGGCGAGTGTTGCCGCAGCGATCTTGGCGGTGCAGCGTGGTGCATCCATCATGCGAGTGCATGATGTGCGAGAGACGGTCGATGCGTTGAAGATTTTGCAAGCAGTGAAAGAGGAAAGACGATGAGCAGAAAATATTTCGGGACAGATGGTGTGCGTGGTCGTGTAGGTGATCATCCCATCACGCCGCAGTTCGTGATGCATTTGGGTTATGCGGCTGGCAAGGTGCTGGCGAGTGCAGAACACACACAGGGTGATCGCCCTGCGGTGCTCATTGGCAAAGACACGCGTATCTCGGGTTATATGTTGGAATCCGCCTTGGAGGCAGGATTGATCGCTGCAGGCATCGATGTCTATCTGGCTGGCCCGATACCCACTCCGGCGGTGGCGTATCTCACTCGTGCATTGCGTTTGCAGGCTGGCGTAGTGATCTCGGCTTCTCACAATCCATTCGAAGACAATGGCATCAAGTTCTTCTCAGGCAATGGTACTAAACTGCCTGATGCGATCGAGACCGCGATCGAAGATGAGTTGGATAAGCCGATGCAGACCAATCCTTCCGAAGGTTTGGGTAAGGCGAAGCGCCTAGACGACGCAGTCGGACGTTACATCGAATTCTGTAAGAGCACCTTCCCGGCGGACATGAATCTGCGCGGATTGAAGATCGTGGTGGACTGTGCGCATGGAGCGACCTATCACATCGCAGGTCACGTGTTCCACGAGCTGGGGGCGGATGTGGTCACCATCGGCGCGCAACCGAATGGCAAGAACATCAACGACGGTTACGGTGCGACCAAGCCACAGAACCTACAAAAGGCGGTCGTTGAGAACAATGCGGATATCGGTCTGGCATTGGATGGCGATGGTGACCGACTCATCATGGTTGATGCGCAAGGCAAGCTGTATGACGGTGACCAACTGCTCTATGTCATTGCCAAGCATCGTCAAGCACAAGGCACGATGAAAGGCGGTATGGTTGGTACACTGATGACCAATCTTGCCTTTGAACATGCCATGCAGAGATTGGGTATCCCGTTCGCGCGCGCCAAGGTGGGCGACCGATATGTGATGGAGTTGCTACAGCAAAAGGGTTGGCAACTGGGCGGGGAGAATTCAGGTCACATCATCTGTTTGGATAAGCACAGTACGGGCGATGGCATCGTCTCCGCATTGCAAGTGTTGGAAGCCTTACGTTGTAGCAAGCAAAATCTTGCTGAAGTCGCGCAAGATCTGGTGATGTATCCGCAGATACTCATTAACGTTCGTGTGACAGGTAAGGCGGCGGAGTTGCTGGATCGTGCAGAGGTCAAAGCTGCATCAGATGAGGCTGAAAAGGCATTGAATGGAAAAGGTCGCGTACTGTTGCGCCCCTCGGGCACAGAGCCATTATTGCGCGTAATGGTCGAGGGGGAGGACGGATCGTTGGTGAAGCAGTGTGCGGAGAAGATCGCTGCGGTGGTCAAAGCAGTGGCGGTATAAGTCACTCTATGCCCTTAAATGCAAAACGCCGAGCATCGCTCGGCATTTTGCATTTGAGGTGAGATTTCAGATTAACCGAAGCGACCAGTGATGTAGTGGCTTCGACTAACCTGAAGGTAAGTCTTCGCCGCTACATTACGTTCAGGTTATCCAAACCTACCCGTAATGTAGTCTTCAGTTTCTGTGCGTTTAGGGTTGGTGAACACGCTGCTGGTGTCGCCGAACTCAATCAGATCGCCCAGATACATATAGGCGGTGAAGTCGGAGATGCGAGCGGCCTGTTGCATGTTGTGTGTGACGATGACGATGGTGAAGTCTTTCTTCAGTTCGTCGATCAGCTTCTCGATATGTGCGGTCGAGATGGGATCTAGCGCTGAAGTGGGTTCGTCGAGCAGTAGCACTTGAGGTTTAACCGCAATGGCACGGGCGATACATAGGCGTTGCTGTTGACCGCCAGATAGGCTCGTCCCGCTCTGATTGAGTTTGTCTTTGACTTCACCCCATAGCGCAGCTTTTTTCAGCGCCCACTCCACGCGCTCGTCCATCTCATTGCGATTGAGTTTTTCGTAGAGTTTCACCCCGAACGTGATGTTGTCGTAGATAGACATCGGGAACGGAGTCGGTTTTTGGAACACCATGCCGATCTTGGCGCGC